>JBBQMQ010000119.1:0-10212 GCA_038329115.1 Bacteroidales bacterium | reverse complement strand
AATAACGGGGGTATTCCACCATATCTGATGACAAAATCACCTTGATAAAATTTCCTGAAAAACTTATTCTAAAAAAATAAGGCGTTTTCTTAATGGCACTATTTAACTGTTTATAGATACGATGAATTAGAGCAATAAGAGTAATGCTTGAGTATATTTAAGTGATATTTTTTAAAAAGAGTTTAAAAATATCGAATCATGAACAAGGAATCATGAATGAAGAAGTTAATAACCTTTACGATTTTAAATTTCATCCGAGTTTGGGTACGTTCCTGTTTTACTTCAAAATTCAATATTCCTTGTTCGATATTCAATATTCAACCTTGTTAAAGTGCTTGCTTAAACTAAATTATTTTTACATATTTACTTCAACCCACTCACCACATTCAGGCTCTGCCGCAGAATATTGAATACAAAAGGAGTATGCCCCAGTGATTCGCCATCGGCTTCCATAAACATTGGCGGCTCGGAATGAATAATGATTTTTGAGGAACGAAAGGTGCTTACCTCAGGCAAACGGGTGAAACTTCCATCAAACAGCTTGATAATATTACGGATTATTTTAAATTTCCCGATCGGTTTAATCAGCGTAAGATCGAAAAGACCGTCATCGGGCAACGCATCTGGTGCCTGTTTCATCCCGCCGCCATTGTATTGACAGATCCCAACACTCATGCTGAAAATATCCGAAACAACTTTTTCCCCGTCGAGCAGTATGGTGACTTTAGTACTGGTGTAAACAAATAAACTGGAAAGGATATTTACCACATACGACATCGGATTACTTTTTCCGAGCTCTTTTTGCTTGTTGGTTTTCTTAGTTACAAGAGCATCAAATCCCATACCGGCCATGTTGATGAAATACCGTGTCTTTTCTTCTCCTTCGGTTGATATATACTTAATAGTTCCGGTATCCTGTGTAAATATTTTTCGATTGGTTATCAGCCTGATGGCCTGTTTATAGTCGCCGGGAATGTTGTACATCCGGCACCAATCGTTGCCGGTTCCGACCGGAATCATTGCAAGTGTAATTTTTTCGGTGAGAATATGAGCCTGGGTAAAAATTCCGTTTACCACCTCGTTAAGGGTGCCATCGCCACCAACTACAATTATATTGCGATAACCGTTTTCGACATATTTACGGGTCAGATCAACAGCATGTCCGCGATGCTCAGTAAATACGCTGGCGTATTCAATCCCGGCCACAGTAAGCTGGGCTGCAATTTCGAGCCAATCTTTTTCCCCTTTACGTTTACCTGCATTAGGATTAACAATAACAAACCATTCCATAGCATGCAATTAGAATGAAAACTCGGTTTTGAATGCCGAAAGGTAGGAATAATAATTTAACCGTTTCAGGAGATGCCTAAAAACCAGCAATGGTTTTTGACAATATGTCTCTTCGTCACTCAGTCTCCAATTTCCAAATCACTCAATCTCTCAGTCCCCATTTCTCCCAGTCCCCAAGTCCCTCCATCTCCCAGTCCCCTTCTCACACACTCACCCCATCCTAGATAACTCTTCCTTCCCATTTTCCTCTTTTCAGGTAAAACCATGACAAAGACCCGAGTACAATACTATACATATATTCGCACAACCACACAACCTCTATAGGTTGATGGAGTTTCACCGAAAGCACCCATGCAAAGGCCAGGTACATACTCAGGGTTACCAATTCAATAGCCAGTCCGCTGCGTGTGTTGCCGGTTCCAAGTACACCATTAAATAAAACAATGGTAGCCGAAAACAAAAGTACGGCACCAAGGATTACGTAATAAGAAGTTACAGAAGCTTCGAGCAGATTGGGGTCGCTGGTATAAATGGAAATCATAAACCGCGGAATAAAAATGGCAAGCACAGCTACGATAAGCATAATTCCCATACTGAACATCAGTATCTTTCTGATAATTGGCATTACCTGGTTCGAAAAGCCCGCACCAATGGCGTTACTCACAATACTGCTTGTGGCTGAACTCATCGCCCATGCCGGGATCATAAGAAACATATAAATACTTCGGATAATGTTAGAAACAGCCAGAGAAGTTTCCCCCATTTTTTCGATCATCAGGAAAAACCCGAGCCATACTGCATGTGAAAGCACAAACTGAATCATGATGTACAATGAAAGATCAAGGGTTCTCTTAATGATGGATAAATCAGGTTTTACGAATGCAAAAAGGTTATATTTTTTCAGATGAGCCTTGCGGGCGGTGATGGCAAAAAAGAATAATAAAGCACAGGCTTCTGAAATTGAAGAAGCCAGCCCTGCTCCGGCGATACCCATTTCCGGGAAACCGAGTTTGCCGAATATCATTCCATAATCCAGTATCACATTCAGGCCAGCCATAATAGCTGCGCTGATACTGATATATTTTGTAAATGCTATTCCGGTATAAAAGGATCGGAAAAGTAATGCTGAAGATGCAAAAAACAAACCGAAAATCCTGTATTTCAAATAAATTGTGCTTGCTTGAAATACATTTGCGGATGCAATAAAAGGCTTGAGTATCTGGGCACCGAACAATAGAATGAGAATTGTAATAAAAATAGTTGAAGCACCCAGGAAATAGAAACTATTATCAAATATAGATCCAATGGCCGGATAATCTTTTTCCCCGTGCCTGCGGGCAATCAAAATCTGCACGCCCGTTGTAAAACCATAGGCAACCATAAATAAGGTTATATAAAATAAACCTCCAATAGCCGAAGCACCCAGTTCAACAGCTCCAACGTGGCCAAGGAAAGCGGTATCAGTAACATTTACAATATTCTGGGCTACCAGGCTGATCATAATCGGCCAGGAGATTATCCATATTTTTTTTAAAGTTGGAGCGTGGGTAGGCATGTTTTAAAAAGGGAGAATATTAATGCATTTAAAAAATGACAGGTATATTCAGAAACATAGAGCATTAGTCACTATCGGCCTGCCAGGTCAATTTATTAAAGAGGGAAATGGTAATGAAGTTAAATCGATGCTTTATCAGTTTGAATAATCTATCAGACTAAACAAAACCCGATTATCATAAAATCATCAGGCGACAAAATTAAAGCAATAATTTGTAAAAGCGGGTATGAATAAGTTAACAATAAATATGTATCGGGAAAATAAAAAAGCACGGAAAGTATTTCCATGCTTTTTCAATAAACGTTAAACTGGTCAGACACACTTAGGATGTGCAGACAGGGTTAAAAGTCAAATGTAATTCCCTGTGCTAATGCGGTTTGTCCACTGAAATTAATTGTATTGGTTTGTCGGCGCATATAGGCTTTCCAGGCATCGGAACCTGATTCGCGGCCGCCGCCCGTATCTTTTTCACCACCAAAAGCGCCACCGATCTCAGCACCAGATGTGCCCAGGTTTACGTTGGCAATTCCACAGTCAGAACCGGTTTCGGAAAGAAACTTCTCTGCTTCCACCAGGTTTTCAGTAAAAATACACGAAGATAAACCTTGTGGAACCTGGTTATTGAGATTTATAGCATCTTCAATAGTGTTGTATTTTATCAGGTAAACTATAGGTGCAAAGGTTTCTTCCTGCACCATTTTATAATGATTTTCTGCTTCAACAATTGCAGGAAGCACATAATTTCCATTGGGATAGTTGTCGCCTTTTAGACTAAAACCTCCAAAAGCCAGTTTTCCGCCTTCTTTCTGCACTTCTGCAATGGCATGAAGGAAATTCGCTACAGCAGTTCCATCAACCAAAGGACCGATAAGTATGCCTTTTTCGAGCGGATCACCAATGCGGTCGCTGATACTTTGATAGGCTGCTACCAACCGGGTTTTGACGGTTTCATAGATGGATTCGTGAATAATGAGTCTTCGTGTTGAAGTACATCTTTGTCCACAAGTTCCTACTGCGCCAAAAACAACCGATTGCAAGGTCATATCCAGATCGGCATATTTCGAAATAATAACCGCGTTGTTTCCTCCAAGTTCGAGAATAGTCTTACCAAGACGCTTGCCAACAATGGTTGCCACACGCTTGCCAACAACTGTGGAACCTGTTACTGAAAGTAGGGGAATACGTTTATCGGCTGCGAAATTATCGCCCAGCACCGAAGATTTTGCAATAATCATATTAAAAACTCCTTCGGGCACATTGTTATTTCGAAGAGTTTCAGCAATGATCTTTTGAATAGCCAATGCACAAAGTGGTGCCTTTGAGCTGGGTTTCCAGATTACCACATCGCCTGCAATAGCGGCCAGCATCGCATTCCAGCCCCATACAGCCACCGGAAAATTAAAGGAAGTAATAATTCCAACTATTCCGATCGGGTGATATTGGTCGTACATGCGGTGAAACGGACGTTCGGAGTGCATGGTGGCTCCGTTAAGCAAACGCGACTGCCCAACGGCAAACTCACAAATATCAATCATCTCCTGAACTTCGCCCAGTCCTTCCTCATAAATCTTGCCCATTTCGAGCGAAACCAGGTAACCTAGTTTTTCCTTATTTGCACGCAGCGCTTCGCCGATCTGGTGAACCACCAAACCACGCTTCGGAGCAGGAATAATGCGCCATTTTAAATATGCTTCCTGGGCTTTGGCAACCAAGTGTTCATAATCTTCGATTGTGGCATTAGTGACTTTTGCAATCAATGAGCCATCAATCGGCGAATACGAGGTTGTTTCATCTCCTTTGGTTTCGAGCCATTCGCTGCCTGTGCTGGCGCCCGGATTTACAGTTTCAATGCCTAATTCTTTTAAATTTAATTTCATGTTTTTGAGTGATTAACAATATCTGATTCCATTATATCTCTTTTTCTAAACGCAGGTACTAACTCACTATCTTTTTTATGATTTAAATATCCTGTTGAAAAACATCTGTATAACTATTGAATCAACTAAAATAGGATGACAAGAAATGATACCACTTCAACACAAATTCAACCAGAAAGTTATAACAGGCTGAGGCTTTAGATTAAGTTTGAGATATTTTGTGTAAGTACACTCTTCCAACGGGCAAAGTTTGCTTTTGTTCATTATGAAAATGAAGAAATAATTAAAAATGCAGCTTTTCGGATGAGTTAAATTGCGTCAGGAATTGATAAAAAAGCATTTTACAGATTAACACCGGTAGTTGTACACCATAAATTCCAGAAATGAATGTAATCCTACTTATTATTAAAATCCGACATCGTTTGTGTAGCCCCGGCGAGCACAAAACTTTTAACAATAGCAACAGCTGATTCGACGCGGGGAATCAGGATTTTCTCTTCCTTTTTCGACCACTGGCCAATCACATATTCGACCTGGAAACCCCTTGCATAGTCTTTCCCTATTCCAAAACGAAGCCTCGCAAAATCCGAGATAATCAGTGTTTCGATTATATGGTTCAATCCGTTATGACTGCCTCCGCTGCCTTTCGTACGCATTCGCAATACACCCAATTCGAGATCAACATCATCGGTAATTATCAGAATATTTTCGAGAGGAATTTTTTCCTTATCCATCCAGTATTTAACGGCTTTGCCGCTTAGATTCATATATGTGGTTGGCTTCAGGATAATTAAAAGTTTATTTTTAAGGCGGGCTTCAGTTTTAAACGCATGCCGTTCAAGTTCAAACTTAACGCCCAGTTCGCCCGCCAGAGCATCAACAACAACAAATCCGATATTATGACGGGTATTTGCGTATTCCTCACCAATATTACCTAAACCAACTATTAAATATTTGTCCATGCTCAGTTTTTACGACTGCAAAGATATTGCAAGTTGCGGGAATGTTTGGAGGGTGAAGACCAAATCATTAAAATAGAACAATTGAATAAGAGAATAAACGAACAAGAGAACATTTGAACAAGCGAATAAACGAACATTTGAACTAGGAACATGAAACTCTGCGCTTCGTTCCGATAGCTATCGGAACCGCTCAACGACATGTGTCCCCTGAAACCTTCAATCCCCTCAATCCCCTCAATCCCTTCAATCCCCTAAATCCCTTCAATCCCATCAATCCCCTCAATCTCCTCAATCCTATTTCTCTATCTCAAATCTGTCCCAATCCATTCCCACCATAAATCCCTTACGGAAATCCGCCAACTGATCATAGCTTACGTTCAGTGTTTCCATTCCTTCCCTATCAGATTCAATTTCAATCAGATGTTTGCCTTTAAAGTCAATAACTGTTGATTCTCCCTGGTGGTTGGTTCCTTTCCCATCAATACCAACCCGGTTAACTGCAACCACATAGCATTGATTTTCGATAGCGCGGGCAATAAGCAATTGACGATATGCATAACTTCGTGAAGCGGGCCAGTTGGCCATGTATAAAAGGACATCATATTCATAGGTTCCGTTTGCCCAGGTATTTTTACTCCACACCGGGAACCTTAGGTCATAGCAAACCAATGGACATATTTTCCAGCCAAATAAATCCACAATAATCTTTTCGCTGCCAGCCGAAAACTGTTCATGTTCGTTGCCCGGATGGAACAAATGACGTTTATCATAAAATTTATAGCTTCCATCAGGTTGCATCCAAACCAGTCGATTGAAATAATTTCCGTTTTCAACCACAACAAGACTTCCTGTAATTACACTTTTCAATTCAGCAGATTTCCTGGCCATCCACTCCACAGTAGGGCCATTCATATCCTCAGCAAGCGAGCGCTGATCGACCACAAATCCGGTATTGAACATTTCGGGCAGCACAACCAGGTCAGTTTTCCGGTCAAGTTTCTGGAAGAAATCCTCAAATTTAAGCAAATTGCTTTTCTTATCCTGCCAGAAAAGATCCGGCTGGACAAGGGTTATTTTCAGATCGTACATAATATTTTGGCTGCTTTTATTAATGTTTCTTCGGTTTTGGCAAAACAAAAGCGTAGCACTTTGTTATCCTGCCTATCGTGATAAAATGGTGAAACCGGCACGGATGCTACACCAAATTCTTTGGTTATTCTCACTGCAAAATCCATTTCCTTTTCATCTGATATTGCGCTGTAATCGAGTAACTGGAAATAGGTGCCGTAGGAAGGAATAATCCTGAAACGCGATTCCTTTACCAGGCCTGTAAACAGGTCACGTTTCTGCTGGTAAAATGCAGGAAGTTGTAAGTAATTTTCCTTATTTTTAAGGTAATCGGCAACTGCATGTTGAATTGGGGTATTGGATGCAAATACCACGAACTGATGTACTTTCCGCACTTCAGCCATCAAAACCGCCGGAGCCATGATAAATCCTGTTTTCCAGCCGGTTGTATGAAAGGTTTTACCAAAAGAACCAATTACAAAACTTCGTGAAGCCAGCTCAGGATAGTAACACACGCTCTCGTGCCTGATTCCTTCAAAAATAAGATGTTCATAAACCTCGTCGCTCATCACCACGATATTGGTTCCGCGTGTAATACGATCCAATTCGGCCAGATCGGCTGCCAGCAGCACACTACCGGTCGGATTATGCGGCGTGTTAATCATTATGAGTTTCGTCCTGTTGTTTATCAGGCTTCTGACTTCGGGCCAGTTAATGGTATAGGAAGGAACCTGCAACGATGAATACCTCACAACACCGCCACTGAGTTCCACTGCAGGAGCGTAGCTGTCATAAGCGGGTTCAATAATAATAGCTTCGTCACCCGGATGGATCATTGCAGTAACAACACAAAAAATAGCTTCGGTAGCTCCAGCAGTTACGGAGATTTCAGTTTGAGGATCATATGTAATCCCAAATGTATCGGCAGCTTTTTCGGCAATTGCTTCACGCAAAGCCAATACACCAGGCATAGGCGCATATTGGTTGAATCCTTTGTGCATATAATGGTTCACCCTGTCAACCAGTTCCATCGAAATCGGGAAATCAGGAAATCCCTGCGAAAGATTGATAGCGCCGACCTCGTTGGCAAGCCCCGACATTACTGCAAATATTGATGTTCCGGCATTAGGAAGCCTGGATGTAACAAGACCATTGAAGTTCATAAGATAAAGATTTTTCAGTTGTCAAAGATAAATGTTTTTGCGGGTTGTGATGTAAACAAAGGTTTTAAAGATGGATGTGGCCAAATATTATTTTGATGTGAAATGAGAAATGAAATAGAAAATAAAAAAACAGGATCATGTATTCTTCTGCCAGCTCATCAAAATACTATTTAACCGATCTTTGTCAAAAAAAATCGCCATTATTTTTCTTCAAATGATAAAACAAGTTCTTTCCGGCGCATCATTGGTTATAATTCTACTGTTATCCGTTTCCTGTGTTTCGGGTCGCCAGAATGTAGGACAGGATTTCAACAATTCAAAGGTATATCCATCTGTAAAGTGCCTGGCTGATACCAATGTTTCCTATGCCTTGTTTTTACCCCCTCAATACGAAAAAGGCAAGCCTTGCCCTTTACTTATTCTTTTCGATTCGCATGGAGATGGCCTGTTGCCGGTCAATCTTTTTAATGCTGAAGCAGCAAAAATCGGTTTTATCATAGCTGGTTCAAACAACTCGAAAAATGGCTTGCCCACAGAACAAACCACAGATTTTTACCGGAAAATGCTTGCTGACCTCACAGCCCGTTTCAATATTGAAAAACGCGCAGTTTATCTTTGCGGATTTTCAGGCGGATCGAGGGTAGCAGGAGCTGTGGCGATTACTGAGGCTGGAATAGCCGGAGTTGTTGGCTGTGGAGCCGGTTTGCCAAATATAAACCAGAAACCGGTCAGTGCTTTCAGTTATCTGGCCGTTGTCGGGAATCAGGACTTTAACTATACCGAAATGCAGCAACTCGACGAATCTCTTGAACAGGCCGGCTATCAGCATTATCTTTTGGTTTTCGACGGCATACATCAATGGCCTCCAAAGGAGTTGATTCCTGATATTTTTACCTGGATCAGATTCGATGCTATGCGGCAGAAAGCTATTCCTGAGCAAAGGGCAGATATTAATACCTTTATTGAAAAGAATGATAAATTAGCGAGCAGTTTTGAAGCTGAAGGCAAATTACATTTGCAACAGGAAACTTATATCAAAATGCTGCATTATCTGCAAGGGCTTACCGACGTTGCACCTCTTCAGGCAGAAATAAAGAGATTATCGACTGAAAAAGAAGTCATTGAATTCAGCAATCAGAAAAGGGAAATGCTTGAACTGGAACAAAAGCTACAACAGGAATATCTCCCTCAAATACCTATACAATCTATTGAATGGTGGACAAAATCAACCTTTCGGCTGCATTCTTTATCAGAACAACAGAATAACCCTTCAATAAGCCAGGTATATAAAAGGCTTTTGGGATCGTTGAGCATGAGTAGTTATATGTATTGCAATAATGCCCTGAAACAGCACGATTTGACAGCAGCATCGCAATTTATCGAAATTTACAGGCTTGTTGATCCGACTAATGCCGAACACCGTTATATGGCTGCTAAGCTGGCAGCTATGAATCACAATGTGGATGCGGTTTTTAATGCACTGAAACAGGCTTTTGATCTGGGATTCAAAGATATCAACCGTTTAAAATCAGATCCTGATTTTAAACCGTATTTGGGTGATGAAAGAATCCAAAAAC
This sequence comes from Bacteroidales bacterium, assembly GCA_038329115.1. Classification (GTDB taxonomy): domain Bacteria; phylum Bacteroidota; class Bacteroidia; order Bacteroidales; family Paludibacteraceae; genus Paludibacter. The sequence continues at coordinate 720 of JBBQMQ010000119.1, read as the reverse complement.
TTATAAAAACACAATAATCCTGAATTTGCATTCCTGAAGAATCAGAGAATTTTCGTAATCATTAGTGTTAGCTGTAACTTTTTTGTTTGTATATCGTCATAGTTTTACAGCCTTTTGAAATTCCCCTGTTATTAATTGATCCTAAAAATTAATTTTGCAGACAAATGAAAAAATTAACTTTTTTCGACCATCAGCTAAAAATTTCGCGAATTGGTTCTATTTAATATAAAGGAAGATCCCTGGTGAATTCAAATATTCAAAGCTCAGAAAAAAGAAGTAAAACCAGCATGAGGAAATAAAGCAAAAATATCCGTTTACCCCTACATACAATCACCTGCTGAAGCAAATTAACTTCAGCAGGTTTTTTTAACATATATAAGCAGATAAATATTTTAAGTTTACTGTAAATGAACGCTGTATTCTGTATTTTTGCATACTTCTTTTCTTTTACTCCAGCTTATCCTGCAATTTATAGATTTCAATGGCCAGCCGCATTTATGCCGATCGTAAAATAGTAATTATCACCACCTTTCTGGTAATCGGTTTTATCTATCTTGTAAGGTTGTTTTATATACAAGTTATTGACAGGAGTTATACCGTTTCGGCCAATAATAATGTGCTTCGGTATGTGACCCAATTTCCCGCACGGGGATTGATCTACGACCGTAACGGTAAACTGCTTTTGTACAACGAAGCTGTTTACGATCTAATGGTAATTCC
>JBBQMQ010000118.1:0-10223 GCA_038329115.1 Bacteroidales bacterium | reverse complement strand
ATACCCTTATTGGGTGCAAAATGATCGTCTGGGATATTATAACAACGGTTGGGGTTATGGTGCAATAACTTCTAATTTTACAAAAGTAAACGGTGTTTGGTGGTGGGGTAAAACCTATACGGGCGTTGGTATTTTCCGGTTTAAAGAATCAGACATATCAAGTGTGGCGATTACAGCAGGAACAAGACCAACATCAGGAACATTATTCCCTGATATTTATGTAAAATCTTTTGTAGTTGATGCCTCTCGTGGATTTGTTTATTTCACAGTCAGAGATGACGCTGTTGCAGGTTTTTATAAAGTTACGTTGGCTGATGCTGAGAATATAAAGACTTTCGATGACTTAAAAGTTGCAGGACGACTTATACAGGCTTTAACTCCCGATGCAGAAGGTTCAGCCGGTGAATATGTATATATCACTCAATTAGCTTTAGATTCCGAAGATGGTTCAGTGTATTTTGGATACCGAACAGGTGATGTAACCAAAGTAACTTCCGGTTTAAAACGATATAATCCAACAACAAATAAAGTAGAAAGTGTAATTGATGGTGTTGAAATTTACGGAGTAACTATAAATAACGCAAAATCAAAACTATTTTAAATCAAATTTCCTGACGCTTTCAGAAACTATTTATCACTGACAGCAATTGAATGCAAATAAAATGAAACGACTCAAATTCATATTAATTTTTTCTTTGGCAATAATTTCCATTTTGGCTCAGTCGCCTAAAAGAGAGATGCGTGCAACCTGGCTCGCCACTGTTTGGCAAATCGACTGGCCTTCCAGTGTGGTTTCATCTACCGGAAATACATTGCAAATAAAAGCACAAAAGGATATGATGATTCGAATTCTCGATTCACTTGTTTCTGCCAATATGAATGCCGTTTGTTTTCAGATTCGTTCACGATGCGATGCCATGTACAATTCTGCTTATGAGCCCTGGTCAACCGATTTGGTGGCTACAAGAGGACTAAATCCGGGTTATGATCCGCTTCAATTTGTAATTGATGAAGGTCATAAACGGGGTATTGAAGTTCATGCATGGCTCAATCCGTATCGGTATGAATCTTCTGTAAATCAATGGTCCGGACCAAATGATTATCGTGCTACTCATCCCGATTGGTTGTTGACTTATGCAAGTGGTGCTTCTATTCTTGACCCGGGAAATCCTGCTGTAATGTTTAGAATTAAACAAGTGGTAGGCGATATTATTCAAAAATATGATGTTGACGGAATTTTGTTTGACGATTATTTTTATGCATACGGTGGAACTCCTGCAACATTAGATGCTTCAACACAAGCTTTGTACAAACCATCAAACATGAATGTGGATGATTGGCGACGTGCCAATGTAAATAAAATGGTAGCTCAAGTGTACGATACCATTCAAGCAGTAAAACCATACTTAAAGTTTGGTGTTTCGCCTTTTGGAATCTGGACAACGAATCAAACTGTGGCTGCGCAGGAAGGAATCATTTTGCCACCCGGAATTACAGGTGGAAATATGTATGCCGAAATTTATTGTGATCCGATTGCGTGGCTAAAACAAGGGAAAGTAGATTATGTTTCGCCGCAATTATACTGGGGAACAGGTGGTTCGCAAGATTATGGCACTTTGTGTCCTTGGTGGTCAACAATAGCAAATCAATTTGGCAAACATTTTTATTCCAGTCAGGATATTGCGGGTTTATCTACTTCAAATTATGTCCCTGCAATGCGTACTCCAGCACTTAACACGATTGTGGAAATGAATGGTGAAAAGTTGAATATAAACTTTTTGACGCAAATTGAACGTAAATTGAGTTCAACTTCCAAGTCTATGAAAGCACCTGCAGCCAATTTTACGCAAGAGCAAATTGGTACTCAAATTGGGATTAACCGTTCGTCCGACGAAAATAATGCTCCGGGTAGTATCTTCTTTTCTACCAAGCAATTATACCAAACCAAAGGTTTTATTAATTACTTGAAAAAGATGCAATTTACCCAGAAAGCACTTGTGCCTGCTGTAGACTGGAAACAACATCCTACATATGGTTTGGTTAATAATATTACGCTGACATCAAATGTTTTAAGCTGGACTTCGTCGGCAACAAATGTGCGGTATGCCATTTACGCCGTTCCAACAGCGAAGTTATCAGAAGTTGGAAATTTCAGCACATCTACTTATTTACTCGGTATTACATATACTAATTCCTTTACGATTCCTGAAAAAATTTCTACTACCACTAATACTTTTGCTGTAGCCATTTTAGACAGATACGGAAATGAATTTCCTGTACAAATTATGGGGCAAAGTCAAGGAACTCCATCAGTTGCTGTTTTGATAAGTCCGACAAATGCTGAAACGAAAATAATGCCGTTTGTTTTCTCTTGGCAAGCTGATAATTCTGTTGATAATTATTTATTTGAAATTGCTGAAGATGCTACTTTTATAAATAGTTTCTGTTCAAAAGAGCTGAAAACAACTACATTTTCAACAACGCTATTAGACGCTCTGCAACCAGGGAAGACTTATTATTGGCGTGTGAAGACACGTAAACCAAATACTCCTGATGGTATCTCAGAAGTACGAAGTTTTATTCCACAGCATTTTTCACTCATTTCGCCCGTTTCCGGAACAACCGATGCATCGATAACTCCTACAATAAGCTGGCAAAATGTGAATGGAAACAGTGCTTATTTGCTGGAAGTTTGCACAAACAATCAGTTTGTTTCAACTACAATTGTTTATTCAAAAACTGTCTCAGGTACGAGTTTTACAATTCCTGTAAAAGTGTTATCAGGTGCAACAACTTATTATGTGAGAGTTTCCACCGACGTTTTAGGTGTAAATACAATTTCAAACGTGGTAAATTTTACAACTTTGAATATTATTCCTGGAACTCCTGTTTTTACATCGCCGGCAATGAATAGCTCTGTGTTTGGAACTGAAATTAAAGTAACCTGGAGCGAGGGTGTTTCGACAGGTTATTGGGTTGAAATGTCGAAAGATATAACTTTTCCGGTTCGAAGTACAACCGTAAAATCTGTTGGTGCCTATATTTTTGAAGTAACCTATAGTGGATTAACTCCCGCTGATTATTTTTTCAGAATGCGGGCAAGTTATTCAGCCACATACACTAATTTTTCAGAAAATTTGAAAGTAAACTTGAATAATAATACAGGAATTGATGACTTAAAAAGTGGAAATATAAGCTGTAAAGTTCTTAGAAACAGCAATTCACAATATTCACTTTGGATGAGTCTCCCCAACGAAGCGTTTGTTTCTGCATCTTTAATAACATTATCTGGTATTCAGATGATTCAAGTATGCAATAATTTAAAATTAAATGCTGGCGAAAATACAATTTCAATTGCGGTAGACAAACTTCCAAAGGGGGTTTATTTGTTGAAAATCAAAACAAATGAAGATGAACAAACACTAAAGTTTATAAATTAAAACTCTTTCTAATAAACAATAATTTACTTTTATTAATCAAAACAAATTACGATCATGAAAAAAATGTTACTCAGTGCAGCAGTACTTCTGTTTGCTATCAGCACGTTAAGTGCCAGTGTTAATGTGTTAGTTAAAGATACAGGAACTTATGTTGCTACATCTCTTTACACATTCGAGAATCTTTGGATTCAATCTCAGTATTCAAGTAATTTTCCGACTGTTGGTTATGGACTAAGCGGAACTAGTTGTCGTGGAATGGCAGGTAAAGATGGTAAAATTTTGATTTGCCGTCGTGAAGCAGCAGGCACATTGCTAGAAAAATACATGAATAAATCTAATATTCTGGTTTACGATGGTTTGACAGGCGATTTACTGAAGACTATTCCAGTTCCCGATTCATTGTTTCACCAAAAAGATGCTGTAGGCGATACATTGCGTGTCATAGGTTATCCATCAAACGATATTCAGGTAGATAATGCCGGAAATGTTGTTTTAATGAGTATGACAGTAAACGTAGGAGCAACAGCTTTTGTAGTTGCTGCTTTAAAAGTTGATTTAAATGCAGGAACAGTTACTCAAGCTAAACGTGTTTTAAATAAAACATATCCAGAACTTTCAAGCGGAACGAATCTAATTCGTTTTGATACATTTAATGTTTATGGTGATATGTTTGGTAAAGGTTTTATTATGGCGCCGGTTTCAGGAGTTCTTGTTGGTTTAAGCAATATGGTTCTACGCTGGGAAGTAACTGCCGGAAAAGCCGATGCAGTTAACTTTAAACCTATTACCATTAGCAAATATGTGCCGGGTACAACTGCAAAATTTAACGATACTGCACCACGTGTTAAACCCATCAGCGAAACATTATTTTATTTAGATGGTCAACAATCAATTGCTACTTTGTACGATATGGATGGTAATTTGGTGGATAGTATTCCAATGGCTGCTCGTCCTGTTTCTGTCGGAAATAATGGTGTTGATGAATTTACTATTGGAACACATAATTTTGTGGTTTACTCCCACGCTAATACTGCTCCTTCACCATTAGTGGCTCCATCTTCATGGGCTGTTTCGGAATTAGGTGCCGGTATGAGTCTGGTAAATATGTCTCGTTTGTACATTTTTCCTAAAGGTGGAATGGGTGCAACTTCAAATGCTGTGAGAACGGCTGTTCCATATATCGATGTAATTGGTAATGTAGCCTATATTTATGTGTACGGCCAGGCTAATGGGTTGGCAGCTTATAAACTAACTTTGAAACCCACAGGTATTAATGATTTAAACAGTTCTTCCGTAACCATTTCTGTTATCGAAAATCAAATCCGCATGTCAGAAGAAGTTAAATCAGTTGAAATCTATAGTGTAACAGGGCAAAAATTATCATCGTTAGTTAATGTATCTACACTGAATGCACCAACTTCAAAAGGTGTTTATATGGTGAAAATTGTAGATAAATCTGGAGCGAAAAAAATCCAAAAAGTGGCTGTCAATTAATTGACACTTATATTGAAAAAAAGAGGTGATGAATACATCACCTCTTTTTTTCTCCTTTCCTTTCCTTTCCTGAATTACACTTTCCTAACACTCCTTCGTCATGAAAAAGAGAATTTCTATTTCGATTTTACTGACTTTTTCCTTGTGCATCTCATTTGCAGGCAATATTGTTGTTGGCACAAAAACTTATCCTGTCGATACACTCGCTCATTATAAAGTTGGTCCGGGAAGTTATTACACTGCATTGAACTTGATTGATGCAACAAAACCCTTACGTGTTTACTTTTTGGAAGTCAATGTAAAAAATCCGCTCATTCAATTTAAATCAGTGTTAGGAAAAGATTCCACAGTTACCTGCGAGCGTCCGTCAGATATGGCAAAACGGAAAACAAAACCCGGCGCCATGTATTTTGCCGGAACAAATGCAGATTTTTTTGCTACTACCGGACAAGTTGGTTACCCGGTTGCCGGTTGTATGGTTGATGGTGAAATTGCGTTAATTCCTAATAACAGACCCGATATTGCATTTGATAGAAGTATTGCTGCATACATTGGCACACAGGTTTTTAGTGGGAATGTGAGTCTTTCAGGAAATTCTTTTCCTATTTCAAACGTGAACACAACACGCAATACCAATCAGCTTATTTTGTATAATAGTTTGAATGGCAAATATACACATACAAATGCCTTCGGAACTGAAGTTTTGATACAATTAGTTAGTCCAAAATGGGACGTAAATACAACACTAAAAGCAAAAGTTATTAGCCTTGTAACGAATACCGGTAACGCATCGATTCCGATTGGTAGTGCCATATTATCAGGGCATGGAACAGCTCAAACCTATCTGAATACACTAAAAACAGATGACATTATTGATGTAAATCTTGGTATTACAATTGGTGGAACTGAAAAACCATCGCTAACTGAGATGGTTGGCGGCGACCGCTTAATTCTTGATAATGGACTAGTTACCGATAACGATTGGGTAGAAGTGAATCCACGCACTGCCATGGGTTATTCTTCTGATAAAAGTAAAGTCTATTTTTGTGTGGTGGATGGTCGATCAACAATTTCTGTAGGAGTTTCAACCAAACAATTAGCCGACCTTATAAAAAGTGCGGGTGCTTATAAAGCAATTAATTTGGATGGTGGTGGTTCAAGCTGTTTATACATTAAGGAATTTAATGCGGTAAATAGTGGGAGCGATGGTGTTGAACGTGCCGTTGGGAATGCTATTTTTGCAGTTTCGTCGGCGCCAACCGATGCTGTAATTGCTGAGATTAGTGCGTACCAACAAACCATAGAATTACCAAAATACGGTGTTTTCAAACCAAGGTTTATTGGCTACAATCAATATGGCACATTGCTAAGTACCGATTTGCAAGGAGTTACACTAAGTTGCCCCGCAAGTTTGGGTTACATAAATTCCGAAGGACAATTAGTTGCTTCAGGAACGCAAAATGGTTTGTTAACGGCAGATTATAATGGTATCAAAACAATTGTAAATATTATACTGAAAAATGAAGCTGAAATCGCTATCAGATTGGATTCTGTTCTGATTGACAACAAATTTCAATATCCGATTGAAGTGCAGTCCAAAATCGGACAAAACACGATGAAGGTTTTGCCAGCTGCATTAACGTGGACTGTTTTGAATCCTAATATTTGTTCTGCTCAAAATGGTGTTCTCAAAGGATTATCGAATGGTTCAACCTTAGTAATTGGTAATTTAGGGGCATTTAAAGATACCGTTCGGGTAAAAGTAGAAATTCCGACTGCGCCAAAAATGATACACGATAATTTCAATAATCTGGCATCGTGGACCATGACGCCTTCAACTTCAACATGGAACACAATAGTTACGAATCAGGGATTGCCTGTAGGCTGGACTTATGGGGCTGCCATCAATTACACGTATAAATCTGCCCGTACGCCTTCCATAAAAATGGCAAAAACGATGGAATTATATAGCTTACCCGATACCATTAAGTTGGTTATTAATCCTGGAAATGTAGAAATTAGCAAAATGATAGTTGGCTTACATACAAATAACCAAAGCACTATAATTCCGATTAATTTTACGATAATACCTAAAAATCAGAATGTTGAGTTTGATATTCCGGCATCATCAATTGTTTCAAATTTAAATGATATTTCATCTTATCCAATCTGGTTTGACTATTTCAATATGTATATTTCGACAACAAATCAGGTTGCCGATGCAAATTACAGTATTTATCTGAAAGAATTGTCGTTGTGTTATAAAAATGTTATTCTTGGATCATATAATCCTGAAATTCTTTCACAAATTGTTGTCTATCCGAATCCTGTGGAAGGGGATGAATTGCACATTAAGTTGAATAATTCCAATTCTTCTAATGTTAAGTTGAAAATGTATTCTGTTTCAGGACAATTGGTTAGCATACAAAATTCAGCAGTAGTTTCTGTCAGTGAAATCAAGTTCCCATTAAGAGGAATTCAATCAGGAATATATTTTCTCACGGTTTACGATGGGGATAGAGTTCATACTATAAAAATAATCAAGCGCTAATTTCTTTAATAAAACTTCAATTCAGCGCAGTTTATTCTTTTAATTAAGTTCAGTAAAATGAAAAAATCAATTTTATTTGTTGTATTATTAATTGCAGGATTTTCTACTATATATGCACAAAATCTCACGGGAATAACCATTTGTGTTAATCCCGGTCATGGTGGTTTCGATAGCGATGATAGGAATGTGGTTATAGCACCTTTTACTTCTGGCGATCCGAAAGGCTTCTGGGAATCGCAGAGCAATCTTGATAAGGGAAAGCAACTTCGGGATATGTTGGTAGCAGCAGGTGCAAAAGTTATTTTAACCCGCGAAACAAATACAACTGCAGATGATTTAAATCTTTCTGTAATTGTGGCAATGGCCAATCAGAATAACTCTGATTTCATGGTTGCAATTCACAGTAATGCCGGAAATGGAATTGCCAATAATGTATTGCAACTTTATGCCGGAAAAGATGTAAATGATGCTGCTACCTATCCAACTCCAACGCCCGTTTCAACCGAAAGCAGAGAAATTAGTACCGTTATTGCTAAAAATCAATATGCTAATCAAATAACTACTTGGTCTTCAGGTTATTCGGTTACGGGTGACAAAACTTTCGGACGTATTGCAATGGGTTGGAGCGACGGTTATGGAGTAATGCGTGGGCTTACAGTTCCGGGAACAATCTCTGAAGGCATGATGCACGATTATATTCCTGAAACATACCGATTGATGAATATGGAATATAAATGGATGGAAGCATGGAATTTTTTTAAATCGTTTTGCAATTATTTTAAGGCATCAGAAGTAATTCCAACTGGAAACATCGCTGGTTCCGTGCGTGATAGCCGAAACATAATAACCAACGGTAGTTATTATAAGCTTAAAGGAAGAGATGAATTATTGCCACTAAACGGAGCAAAATTGACGGTTGTGGAAAATAATCAGACGTATACGGTAGATCAAATGCAAAACGGAGTCTATGTTTTTAAAAATCTGGCACCCGGAGCATATAACGTAAAGGCTGAAGCAGTAGGTTATTACGCCCAAATAATCCCGGTAACCGTAAGTGCCGGAACTATTTCGTACCTGAACATAAGTTTAAATAAAGTAAGGAATACGCCTCCTCAGGTTTTAAGCTATTCTCCTAATGTTTTGTCAACAGATAGTGTAGAATGTTCCACTGATATTGTATTGAATTTCAACTGGGATATGGATGTAGAATCAACAAAAAATGCATTTTCAATAACTCCGGCTGTAGATGGTGTCATCACTTTTGAAGACAGTCAATATAGGTTACGTTTTACTTCAACCAAACCGCTTGAAAAATCAACAGTTTACACGGTCAAGCTTAACAAATCGGCCAAACATCCGGATAATCTGAGCATGACTGATGATTTTACCTTTAGCTTCAAAACAAAAAGCAGGAACAGATTAGACCTTCTAACTTCATATCCATATCCCGGCGATAAAGGTGTCTATACAAAACCTTTATTCCGTTTTGTTTTTGACAAGATTTTAAATACTGCCAATTTATTGACAGCTATAAAAGTCTACGATAAAAACGGAACAGAACTTACCAAAAACACACGCTCGTTTCTGAACAATAAGGTGTCTGCCCCCTATGGATCTTGTTATTTTGAACTTACAAATGCACTCACTGCAAATGAGGATTATAAAATTGTAGTTTCGGGAAATATTGAAGATGAAGTTGGCGTAACAGTCGTTGATCCTATTGAAATAAACTTTCATACTTCAGCAGTTTTGGTAGATAATAAGCCACTTATTGATGGGTTTGAAACTGCTTCTTACACGTATGACGCTTCTAAAAGCTCAGGTGTGTTGTCAGCAGCTGTTTCAACAAATTCTACCAAAAAATTATTCGGGACGTATTCAAATAGTATAACGTATAATTTCAATTTGCCCGATGCCAAAGTCTCTTTCTCATTAACGAATCCAGGAAGTACTGCATTTACCGATAAAGTTCTAGGTTTACATGTGTATGGCGATTTGTCAGGTAATGAAGTTCAGTTGCAATTTACAAATGGAATAGATATACGATATGTAAAATTGTGCAATTTGAACTTTTTTGGATGGGAATTTGTCGAAACTAATTCATCTGCTTTATCGGGTTTAGCAAATTACCAACTAACCGGATTCAGAATTGTCAGAAAATCCGGTGTTTTGTCTGGTTCTGGTGAATTGTACTTCGACAATATGCTGCTGTATGATACTCCATGGCTTTCAGTTTCTGAAACATTGAAAGGATTGGTGAAAATCTATCCTAATCCAACTTCCAGTCAAATACACGTTACTGTGCCTGCAGGAGAAGTAGCGGTATTGCAATTGTTTACAGTAAATGGTATTTTATTGAAGGAAGCTGAGGCAGATTTGATGAATGTTTCAGATATTTCGCAGGGAACCTATTTGATGAAAATAAAAATCGGAAATAATTCGGTTAGTTTACCTGTAATTATAATCAGGTAAATATGAATGTTTAATAAAAGGAGTTGATTTGTAGTTTCAAATCAACTTTTTTTACTTAACAGAGTTTTCTCTAACTGGGCTTTAAATGAGGAAACAGCCAATTTAGATGGGTTTTCTGTCTTTAATCGAATCTAAACAGAATAAAAAAGAACTTATTTTATAATAATTTGACAAAAAACAGTGATTTGTAAGAATATAAAGTTATCTTTGTCGGACATTAAAATAATAAATATCAACAATGAGTAAAGGAACAGTTAAATTCTTCA
>JBBQMQ010000117.1:0-10225 GCA_038329115.1 Bacteroidales bacterium | reverse complement strand
ATGATTCGTGGCAATTTTCGTTCGTTTATCGACCGACTTAAAAACAACGGGCAAGTGCGTGATGCCTTTATTGGCGGCGTAGATGGTTACAGCGATCAGGGCGGAAACAATGTGGATAATATTATTGCTGATGCATACACTAAAAAACTCAGTGGCATCAATTGGGATGATGCGTACAAACTACTGAAATACAATGCTGAAAATGAGCGATTGGGCTTTACGGGCACTTCGGCTGTGAAAAGACCGGCTTTTGGCGATGCCTATCGCACACAGGGCTGGATTCCGGACACCACGAGCAGTTCGTCGTACACACTGGAATATGCCTACAACGATTTTTCGGCAGCACAAGTGGCAAAAGGTCTGGACAAAAAAACGGATTATAAAAAATATTTACTCCGCAGCAAAAGTTGGGAAAACCTGTGGGACACAACCAAAGTCGATCAGGAATATCGTGGATTCATGGGAATTCGTGCCGTGGATGGAAAATATAAAGATTTTGATGTGCGAAAAAATGCGGGGTCGTGGAAAAATGCCTTTTACGAAGCCAGTTCGTGGACTTACAGTTATTTTGTTCCCCATAATTTTCCCCGGTTAATTGAGTTGATGGGAGGGAAAACGATATTCGTTGAGCAGTTGGAATTTGCACTCAACAACCGCCTGATTGACTACGGAAACGAACCTTCGTTCCTTACTTTGAGAGCGTTTAATCATGCCAGCAGACCCGATTTGACTTCTAAATGGGTACATAAATTAATGCATAATGGATTTTCATTAGCAGGCGTTCCGGGCAACGATGACAGCGGTGCTATGTCGTCGTGGTATGTTTTTTCGGCAATGGGTTTTTTCCCGAATGCTGGCCAGGATTTTTATTACCTGAATGCGCCTTTGTTTAAAAAATCGGAGTTGAAATTTGAAAATGGCAAATCACTGATAATAATCGCCAATAATTTGAACGACAAAAACATATATATCAAATCGTGCCGGATAAACGGCAAAATCTGGAATAAATCCATAATCCGCCATGAGCAAATTGTAAATGGTGGAACATTGGAATTTGAACTAACCGACACTCCTTCGGAATGGGGAAAATAAATTTTCTATAAGGCGAATCTATGCAAAAAAAACTACTTATCCTAAATATAGCGTTATACATAACAATTATGGTTGTTCAGGCTGCTAATTGGCGCAGCTCATTGTATCCCGACACTTGGACACCGGGGTACAAAGATGCTTCGGGCAGGTTTCTGCATGATTTTTCGTATGCAGGTTATCATCGCGGCGAAACGGCTTTACCTGTTGTTGATTTCAATGTAGTGGATATCACCAAAGCGCCTTATAATGCTGACAATACAGGAAATGCAGATGTACGTGACTTGATTCAAACTGCTTTGGACGATATAGGAAAAGCGGGAGGTGGCGTATTATTTCTGCCACAAGGCACGTATAGAATCAATGTAACAGCTGCCAAAGCAAATGGTATTAGTATTAAATACCCTTATACAGTTTTACGTGGAGCAGGAATTAATAAAACCTACATTTACAATGACAATGCCGATATAAGAGAAATAGAAATCATAAGTATTGGCAATTTTTCGGGCGGAATCACTTATCCTTCATCGTCTACATATACCAAAATAACTAAAGATTTATTGACTCCAACAGATACGATACCTGTGGTTTCAGTTTCAAATTATTCGATAGGCGATTGGGTGAAAATAACCTCAGACCTCACGCAGGGATTTATAGATGAACACAAAGCCAACGCAGTGTGGCTACCAGGCGATTTTAGCGGACCAACTATTTATCGTTATATAAAAAGCATTGATGCAACTAAAAATCAGTTAATAATCGATGCACCCACGCGGTACTTTTTTAAATTGCGCGATACAGCTATGGTGGGTAGAGCAGTTCGCTCAACGCTTGTTACTGAATGTGGAATCGAAAATTTCTCCATTGGATGTCGTCAGTCCGATTTGACTACTTTTGGCGATAATGCTTATGATTCTATTGGCACAGCAGCGTATCAGGTACATGCAAGTTATGTAATTCAATTTAAAAATGTTATAAATTGCTGGGCTAAAAATATATCCACCTACCGAATTGCGCAAAATGTTTCGGATATTCATTCCGTGTCCAACGCTTTTATGATTCTGAATAGCCGGTTTGTTACTATCGATTCGTGTACAGCACAAAAACCGCAGTACAAGGGTGGTGGCGGAAATGGTTACGGATTTTGTATTGAACAATCCAACGATTGCTTGATTAAAGATTGTTACGGAAACTACAACCGGCATAACTTTGATTTTAAAGGTCCGGCTACAAATGGTTGTGTGCTGTTGCGTTGTAAATCGGAAAATGTGCGCTGGAGTACCGATTTTCACATGTGGTTTTCGCAAGCAAACCTGATTGACAATCTCACCATGAACAAAGACCTGATTGAAGCTTTTTATCGACCGTATAAAGATGGAATGAACCACGGCTATACCTCCACCGAATGTGTGATTTGGAATACCATCGGACAAGCCTATCTTACTGGGCAGACCGTATTAATTAAGTCGCAACAATACGGAAACGGTTATGTAATCGGAACAAGTGGAGCTGCCAACAAAGTGCTGACTCCCGGGAATACCAATGTTGCCGGTTGGGGAAATGACATTTTTGATTGTAATCCCGTGGATTTTTCGGAAGGAATTGGTACGGGTGCTACGTTATTGCCTGTTTCGCTTTATGCTGGCCAACTCAGCAAACGCCTTGCAAGACAGGCTCTTGTACCGCTTACGCAAACCATTTATTGTACGGTGCCCACAAAAACCTATGGTGATGAACCATTTTATCTGAATGGCTATTCCACTTCGGGTTTGCAGCTCAGTTATTCAAGTTCTAACTCCTCAGTGGCAACGGTTGTCAGCAATAGGGTAACAATCATTGGAGCGGGTTCAGCAACCATTACTGCATCTCAACAGGGGAATTCAAATTATCAGCCAGCAGCAACGGTTTCTGTTACACTTAAGGTAAATAAAGACAATCAGACCATTAGTTTTAATGCCATAACGGAAAAGCAACTGTCTGATAAGCCTTTTGCACTTTCAGCCACGGCAACTTCAGGATTGAATGTAAGTTACACGAGTTCTAATACCTCTGTCGCCACAATAAGCGGCAATACGGTTACAGTAAAAGGAATAGGTACAGCTACAATTACAGCTTCGCAGGCAGGGAATACGAATTTTAATGGAGCCACTTCAGTCAGTCAATTGCTTAAAGTGCTTAAAGATTCAATCACAGGGACTGATCATGTCGAGTTAAATCGTATTTTTATTTCACCTAACCCGGTTGAAAATCTGATGTATATTAGTGCTCCCTTTCCTGTCGAAACTGCAGCAGTTTTTGATATGTGTGGCCGTAAAATAAAGGTCTTTTCAGCTATTGGCAATAATGTTATCTCAGTTAGCAACCTGATGTCGGGCTTGTACTTCTTACAAATCTCAGGTTCGGATACAAGGATAAAGTTTCAAAAAAGGTAATAGGAACTGGCGCCTTTTGAATTAAAAACCAAAATAGAAACATCTTGAAATAAAATAGAAACATCCATTTATAAATTGTGCTTTAAATTTGCACTCAAGGTTTATACAAAACAGTTATTTAAAACATAAAAAATAATTAGTATGAAAAAATTTACGCTAAAACACATTTTAGGACTAGTAGTCTTATTCGTCAGTACCAATATTTTAAACGCAGCGGTAACTTTTCCGCTGGACTATACAAACTTTTTTGCCGTAAGTGCAATAAATACAGGAGGAACGACTCTTGAATCAGGCAATGCAGCTGCTGTGGCTACATGGGCTGTAGGCGCCTTGGGCACTAATGCCGTTAATCCTTCAGTATCGGCAAATAATCTGAATTATTCAAACTACATTGATAACAATGCAGGGAAGAAAATTTCGTTGGCATCACTTGCTACTGGATCAACTGCAAGAACATCGGTTTATTATCTTACTAATTCGGCAATAGATTTAACATCCGGTCCTTACTATTTAAGTTTTCTACTTAATGTAAGTTCGGTATCAGGAAGTGCACTGAATTTAATATCGTTTGGAAATGCAAGTGCAGGAGGTTCGTTTCGTGGCAGACTTTATATAAAAGCTGTAACAGGTGGATATATACTCGGCGCAACAATAGATGGATCTCCGCTAAATTACTATACAGCCGACACTTTAAAATTAGGTATAACTAAACTTATTGTTTTAAAACATAAAATTGATTTGGCAAGTGCTACTGCGGGATCTGCAACGACATCCATTTTTGTAAATCCAGTGCCAGGGGCTGCCGAACCAGTTGCACCCAATGCAACTGCCACCGAAACAGCAGCTGTAAGTGGTCTGGATTGTATAAAATCAATTGTGGTAAGTCAGAATGTTGGCGTAGCGGCCGAAATTGCAGGGTTACGGATGGGTACAACCTGGGAGGATGTGGTAAAATTAGCCGGAGGTCCAAAACTCACTACACCAACCTTATTGGCAACTACGTCCATTACTTCTACAGGCTTTACTGCCAACTGGACACCAGTAGCCAATGCTCTTAGCTATGATGTTAAGGTGTATCAAAATGGAGTATTAATAAAAACAACACACGTAGCAGGACAATCTGCTTCAACCGCATTAATTACCGGACTTCAAAACGTATTTGCCTACAGTTATAGCGTAACGGCTATAGGCGATGGACCAACCTACAGCAACTCGGATGCTTCAACGCTTCAAAAGGGCATACTTCCACTGAACTACAGTACATTTTTTGCATCAACAGCAGTAAACACTGATGGAGCCACCCTCGAAACCGGTAATGCTTCGGCGGTAAATACATGGACTCTTGCCGGCACTGGCAATGGCACAAATCCGGTAATCAGTACCAGCGACTTGAGTTACTCAAATTATGTAGATAATGCAGTTGGTAAAAAAATTTCTATGTTGTCAGATATTTCTGCGCAACGCACATCATTGTTCTATCTTACTTCATCAGCTACCGATTTAACAACCGGAACCTATTACCTGAGTTTTCTGCTAAGGGTGAATACACCGCCTACAACTTCAGGCTCTACACTAATTTCTTTTGTTAACTCGAACACCGGCGGTCAGCGTGGCCGGTTGAATATTATGGGATTTGGTACCGGCTATCAACTTGCAGCATCACTCACAGGCTCATCGGTTTATTATCCTTCAACTTTAACATTAGGTACCACCTATCTGATAATATTAAAGCAAGAAATTACAGTTGCAAGTGCAACAGCCGGCGAAGCAACCAACTCGGTTTTTATTAATCCTGTGCTTGGCGAAAGTGAACCTTTGGCTAACGCAACAAAAACAGAATCCGGCATTACCAGCCTGGACTGCATCAAAGGAATTGCATTTAATCAACAACCCGGTTTAAATGCCGAAATTGCCGGATTACGCTTGAGCTCGAATTGGGAAAATGCTATAAAAAATACCCCAAGTGGCATAAGCAATCCAAAAACGCAAACGCTGCATTTATCAGTAATTTCATCGAAAGAATGGCTTATCAATCTATCGGAAATAAATGGAACGGGTCGTTTGACTGTCATTGATATGCAAGGAAAAACGGTATTAAAACGCGATGTACAAGGCGGTACTTTTAGTCACTTGAATGTAAATTTACCTAAAGGCTTGTACGCTGTAACATTAAATGCCGGCACTAAAATTTATAGAACAAAAGTGTTGTCATTTTAATTCAAAACGTTTCAACCATTTTTAATAATTTATAAAATCACATATTTATGAAAACAAAAATTTTTCTTTTTACATTTTTCTTTATTGCTTTATGCACAAAAGCGGCAGTTACTATGCCTGTCGATTATACAAGTTTTTTTGCAAATTCTGCAGTAAATGCAAATACGACTGACCTTGAAGTTGGTAGTACTGCTGCTGTAAATACTTGGTATCTGGTTGGAACTGCTAATGGATCAAGTCCGACAATAAATAACAGTTTGTTGAGCTACTCAAATTATGTGGACAATACAAATGGAAGGAAAATTGTATTATCATCCGGGGTTTCTGCCGTAAGAACATCTTTCTTTCAATTAACTCCAAATGCAACTGATTTACCCGGAGGGAGAACCTATTATTTAAGTTTTTTAATCAATGTGACCTCTGCACCATCTGCAGCCTATGTAGTGCTTTCAAATTTCATAAACGGTATCACTTCAGGAGGATCGAGGGGTCGGATTCAAATTAAAGCAAATGCCACAACTAATGCTACTGGTTTTTATTTACAACCGGTTATAACAAATGCCGGAGTTGCTACAGCATCAATATCCTACAACTCACCTCACTTGATTGTCTTAAAATACGATATTACAACTGCAAGCACTGTTACCGGAAGTACCAGTAATACTGATGGTGCTGCTACAGTTACAATTTTTGTTGATCCCACTATTGGAAATGCAGAACCAAGTTCAACAGCTACTGTAACTCAGACTGGAGTTGCTAACTTAGAATGTATTAAAAGTTTAGTTTTAAGCCAACAACCCGGTTTAGGTGCTGAAATTTCAGGACTTCGTTTTAGTAATGCCTGGGCAGATGTTTGTAAAGCTTCTTCAGCCCCAAGACTCACAACCCCTACAGTTTCAACTGTAACTTCAGTAACTTCTAC
Source organism: Bacteroidales bacterium (assembly GCA_038329115.1). GTDB lineage: Bacteria > Bacteroidota > Bacteroidia > Bacteroidales > Paludibacteraceae > Paludibacter. The sequence continues at coordinate 3,565 of JBBQMQ010000117.1, read as the reverse complement.
TGGATTTACAGCCAACTGGACACCGGTTGCTAACGCACTAAGCTACAATGTTACAGTCTATAAAAATGGTGTATTTTTTAGTACAACCAATGCAGGACAATCTGCAACTTCAGTTGCTATTACAGGTCTTTCGAACTCTCTTGCTTATACGTATACGGTTACTGCAAAGGGCGATGGTACAAACTACAGCAATTCAGATCCTTCAGCCACTCAAACAGTAATATTACCGATTAATTATACTGCATTTTTTGCTGCTTCAGCAATAAATAATGCCGGAACTACACTTGAAACAGGAAATGCAGCTGCTGTTGGTACATGGGCAGTAGGTACTACAAATGGGGGAGCAAATCCCGACATACAGACAAGTACTCTTAGTTACTCTAACTATATCGATAATAATGGAGGTAAGTATATATTGCTTCCATCCTCTGCTTCTGCGAACAGAAATTCATTGTTTTACCTAACATCTTCAGCTTCCGATTTAACTTCAGGTCCTTATTATTTGAGTTTTCTTTTAAATGTAAGTGCTGTATCCGGCAACTCTCTAAATCTTATTTCATTCGCGAATACAAATACTGGAGGTCTGCGTGGACGAGTAAATATTAACCCTGTAAATAGCGGATTTCAGCTTGGCGCATCAAACAGCGGCTCAAGTACCTATTATTCCACAACATTGTCATTCGGAACTACTTATTTGGTAGTGTTAAAACAAGAAATAACTTTAGCAAGTGCAACATCTGGCAATGCTACTACTTCTATTTTTGTAAATCCTGCACTTGATGTAAATGAACCTACGGCAAATGCAATAAAATTAGAAACTGGAGCTGCAAGTTTGGATTGTATAAGGGCTATTTCTGTAAATCCTCAGAGCGGTTTAGGTGCAGAAATAGCAGGGCTTCGGTTTAGTACTAACTGGAGCTATGTAACTTCATCATCTACTGTAACCAATATAGGGGAAATAAACGATGCCGAATTGAAAGTAGTAAATAAAACAGTCATTGCTCCCGAAACTGGCAGTTTTGAAGTTTACAACGTTCAGGGTGTGCGGTTGATAAGTGCTGATAATCAGAAAGAAGTACAATTATCACTTATGAAAGGCGTGTATATTGTTAAGTTTACGAATGCAAGTGGTAAAAACACTATCAGGAAAATAATTCTTCGCTAAACATATTCCGAATGAAGAAAGGATGTCCGGTAAAAGCCGAACACCCTTTTTTATTAATACTCAATCATTTGTTTATCACCAAAATTACTTGGACTTACTCCGTAGTATTTTTTGAAGAATGTGCTAAAATGTTTCGGATTCTGAAAACCAACCAGATAAGCGATTTCGTTTATCTGGTATTTTTTTTCGCGTATCAGTACAGCTGCTTTTTTCATGCGTATTTCTTTGATAAAATCTTTTGGATTGTCGTTGGTGAGCGATTTTAGCTTTTTATAAAATACGGTGCGGCTCATGGCCATTTCAATGGCTAAATTATCAATTGTAAACAATTCGTTTGCAATATTATCCTCTACTAAATTGATTACTTTTGTAATAAACACCTTGTCGTTTTCGCTGATAGTGCTGAACTCTTCATGCTGGGCAGTTTTATCTATGTATTTGTTTTTAAATGTATTACGAGTTTTTATAATGGCTTTTATTTTCGACTCCAGTATTTTCATATCAAAAGGTTTGGTAATGTAATCGTCGGCTCCCAGGCTCAACCCTTTGAGTATGTCGTTTCGCTCCGAAAGCGACGAAACCAAAATAAGTGGAATATGACTGGTTTCGGTATTGCTTTTTAAGATGGAGCACAAATCAAATCCCGAAATTCCGGGCATCATAATGTCCGAAAGGATAAAATCGGGGGCATTATTTTTTATCATTTCAAGCGCTTCGTTGCCATTAGGTGCTTCTATTACAGCATATTCATTCCGGAGTTGTTTCGAAAGATAAGCTCGTATTTCGTCGTTGTCCTCTACTAAAAGAATTTTATAAACGTGTTCATGTTTATTGTGTTCAATATCTTCATGCTTCAGTACTTCATAATTGTCAACCACTATTTCGTTTGGTTTGTAAGCTTCGCGCACGCATGGCAACTCCACCCTAAATGTTGACCCTAAGCGCTCTACGCTATTAAATACAATTCTACCTTTGTGTAAGGTTACTAATTTTTTGGTAAGCATAAGCCCAATTCCGCTACCTGTTTCCTTCGAGTTCGATACATTTTCGGCACGGTAAAAGCGTTCGAAGAGATGTTTTTGACTTTTTAAAGGAATACCCACGCCATCGTCGGCCACCTCTATACACAAATTATTGTTTTCTATGCTTGCTTTCAATAAAATTTTACCGTATTGGTTTGTATATTTCAGAGCATTCGACAGTAAATTGTCAATAATCAGCGTTGTTTTTTTTCGATCAACCCATAAAATGGTTTCAGTTGGAGGCAACACCACATCTACACCAATGTTTTTTTCTTTAGCGGGCAGAATAAAATTCTCGGTAATGCCTCCAATAAACTGGTTAAGTCTGGTTTCTTCAACCGAAAGTTGCATGGAGTCATTTTCTACACGTTGGAAATCGAGAAGCTGCGTAATCAGATTAAAAAGTTTGTCTAAGTTGCGTTGTGCAAGCGACAGAGCAGAACGTCCATCCTCGCTCAGCGATTCGTTTTCTATTTCGTTCAATGGAGCTTTTACCAAGGTAATTGGAGTTCGCACATCGTGAGCCATATTCACAAAAAAGCGTATTTTCTCTTCCGAATTTTGCGCTTCCAATTTGTTTTTGGAGTATTTAAAGGCAAAATATCCGAACACCAAAACCAACATCATGTAAACGATAAATGCATACCAAGTAGCCCAAAACGGTGGATTTATTACAATATTAATCGTGCGAATGGTAAAGTTTCGGTTACCATGTTTAAATGCTCTAATTTCAAAAACATAGTTTCCGGGTGGCACATTGGTATAAACAGCATTGTGGGTGCTCGAAGGCGTCGACCAGTTTTTTTCGAATCCTTTCAGCCGCCAACTATAAAAAGTTTGGGCATGCGAAAAGTTATTGATGTCGATAAAGTTAAACGAAAACGAACGCTGCGCATTGGAAAGTTCTATTTCGTTGGTTTCGTCGATAGGGGCTTTCAGAGGCGACGAATTTGTTTGAGTGCTTACTTTTTGATAAAATAAACTGAACGAAGTAAGCTTCAGTTGAATATTTGATAAATCGGAATTCTTGAAATTTTCGGGTACAATAGTCAAAGCGCCTTTAGGAGTGCCCCATATCATTTTTCCGTTACGGCACTTCTCATAAGCCAGAAAATTAAAGGTATTTTCGGGTAAACCCTCAATTTCGATGTTCGAATGGAGCTCGCCTTCGTGCTGCTGAAAGCAATTTAATCCATTTTCGGTACTTACCCAAAGTCGATTCTGCTCATCGGGTTGTATGCCGTACACATAGTTCGACGATAAACCATTTTCGATTGAATAGATTTGCACTTCATTGCGCCGTATATTGTACCGATACAATCCACCGCCATCAGTGCCTATCCAAACCCACTGCGGATAGCGCTGGTCGACATACAAA
>JBBQMQ010000116.1:0-10226 GCA_038329115.1 Bacteroidales bacterium | reverse complement strand
AATTTCTGCAACCCTGCAAATGATTTTAATTATATCATTAAAGCGTTGATTGCTGACTGGTTTTGGAGGATTATAGTTGTACTTTTCGAGTATAGCAATACTCATTGGATGTAATGGAATTATTACCTCAGCACCTGTCTTCTGTTGCTTTAACGAGATTAAACCGTTTTTGATATTTTGCTTGGTTATTTTTACTAAATCTGAAAAACGACATCCAGTCCAACATTCTAACAAAAAACCATCTCTGACAATATCCAAAGTTTCAAGTTTGAAACTCTCAGCTTTTTTATCCTGAACAAGAATTTTATATTTATAGAAATCTTTTGTCTTATCATTACTAAAGTCCAAATCAAATATTTTTTGTAATTCTGTCTCATCAAGTGCTACGTTATCTGATTTTTCTTGAATCCCTTCGAATGCTGTTTTGTATCTAATTTCAGTGTGAAGTTCTAGTTTATACGCTTCGTTTAGCCACAACTTTAAGTGCTTAATTTTTTGTCCAATTGTATTACTGGCTAGATTGAAAGTTTGCATATACTTCACGAAATCATCGTAAAACGCCTTATTCATATCAGAGAATTCAAATTTATTTTTACTCTTGTAGGTAGCGAAAGTCTTTAGGTAGTCAAAAGTTATTTGGTGTTGAACTATGGCACGTTTGTTCATTAAAGCCCCAGCTTTATTTACTTTACGATTAGGTGCGTTTTTAATGAATTGTTCAATAAATTCAAACAAAGTTAATGGATTTTCTAATTCTATAGGTATAAACTTTTTAGGGTGATAGTATTTATCTATTTCTATTTCTAGCCACTGAGTATTTACATCTGATTTATCAGTTTTTTCAAGAGCTTTGAAAATGGATGCTTTTAAGCTAGTAATATCATTATTAAAATTATTACGTATCTTGTCATCGAATACGATGCGACTTTTAATGCTTTCTGTTTCATTGCTCCATTTATCGGATGAAATTTTCTTTGGTGTCATTCCATATATACTCACATTATTGCCAAGGAATAATCTAATTCGAATATTACTTTCAGTAACTTTTACGGTTGTACGAATGAATGCTTTAATTGTAGCCATTGCAGTTTTTTTTAGTTCCCAACAAAGATACAACATTTGCACAGCATTTGCGCAGCTTATTGTAATTAGTTTTCAATGCTATTAAATATGCTTTAATAAAAAACAATAGCTATATATTTAATATACAGATATATTAGTGCTTAATTCAAGTGTATAAGCTTATTTTTGAAAATCAATATTTAAAACATTACTGTCCAAGAGGGAGAGCAAAACCACTACAAACGTAGTGGTTTTTTCTTTTTCTAACCGCCAAAGCAATCGAGTAGGTAGGGGGATTGCTTAAGGTTTATAAAACCGGAAGATTTGACCAAAAAAATGGCTGTCCGAATTTCGAACAGCCATTTTGAATTATAATTGAAGAACTGAATTATGCTTCTGGTGCCACTTCTTCATCTACTTTTTTGGTAGCGTCATCAGCAGCTTGTTCGGCAGGTGTTTCAGGTTGTTTCTCAACAACTACTTCAACAGCTTTCGCTTTCTTTTCTTTTTTTGCAGCTTTTTCAGCAGCCAAATCCATTTTATCTTTCAAATCCGACAAAGATTGAATGTCACCTAAAGTGGTTTTTTCAGCAGCAGGAGTTGCAGATACCGGAGCTTCCTCTTTCTTTACACGTTTTGGAGCAGTCTTTTTAGTTGGAGCTTCTACAGTTGTTGCTGTAGACTCACCTTTTTCTGCACGTTTTACATCTTCGTGAATGCGACTATGAGATAAAATAATACGTTTAGCATCTTTGTTGAATTCAATTACTTTGAATGATAATTTTTCATCAACCTGAGCTTGCGATCCGTCTTCTTTTACTAAGTGTTTTGGAGTTGCAAATCCTTCAACACCATAAGGAAGCGAAATTACAGCACCTTTGTCCAACATTTCAACTATTACACCTTCGTGTACGCTATCAACGGTAAACATTGTTTCCAATACATCCCATGGATTTTCTTCCAGTTGTTTGTGACCTAAGCTCAAACGACGGTTAGCTTTGTCGATTTCCAATACCTGAACATCTATTTCGGCACCAATCTGAGTGAATTCAGAAGGATGTTTTACTTTCTTAGTCCACGACAAGTCAGAAATATGAATCAAACCATCAACACCTTCTTCGATTTCTACAAATACACCGAAATTAGTAAAGTTGCGAACTTTAGCAGTATGTTTAGTTCCTAGAGCGTAACGTTCTTCGATGTTTTCCCATGGATCAGATTTCAATTGTTTGATGCCTAATGACATTTTGCGTTCGTCACGGTCCAAAGTCAAGATTACAGTTTCCACTTCGTCTCCTACTTTCAGGAAGTCCTGAGCAGAACGTAAGTGTTGAGACCAGCTCATTTCTGAAACGTGGATCAAACCTTCAACACCGGCAGCAATTTCAACAAATGCACCGTAGTCAGCCATAACCACTACTTTACCTTTTACTTTGTCACCAACTTTAAGTTCGGTGCTCAAAGCATCCCAAGGATGAGCAGAAAGTTGCTTCAAACCAAGAGCAATACGTTTTTTCTCGTCATCGAAGTCAAGGATAACAACGTTGAGTTTTTGATCCAATGTAACGATTTCTTCTGGATGCGATACGCGTCCCCATGAAAGGTCGGTGATGTGGATTAATCCGTCTACACCGCCAAGGTCAATAAACACACCGTAAGAAGTGATGTTTTTAACTGTTCCTTCAAGAACCTGACCTTTTTGAAGTTTGCCAATAATTTCTTTTTTCTGCAATTCAAGTTCAGCTTCGATAAGCGCTTTATGCGAAACAACAACGTTTTTGAATTCGTGGTTGATTTTAATAACTTTGAATTCCATTGTTTTGTTTACGAATACATCGTAGTCACGGATTGGTTTCACGTCGATTTGTGAACCTGGCAAGAATGCTTCGATTCCGAATACGTCTACGATCATACCACCCTTAGTACGGCATTTTACGAAACCTTTTACAATTTCTTGTGTTTCCAATGCTGCATTTACGCGATCCCATGAGCGGGTTGCACGTGCTTGTTTGTGAGAAAGGATTAATTGTCCTTTTTTATCTTCCTGGCTTTCGATGTAAACTTCAACTTTGTCGCCCACAGCCAAATCCGGATTATAACGGAATTCGCTCATTGGCACAACGCCATCTGATTTGTAGCCTACGTTTACAACTACTTCGCGTTTGTTAATCAAAATAACAGTTCCTTCAACAACTTCTTTGTCTTTGATTGCATTCAAAGTGTTGTCGTAAATTTTTTCTAAATCTTCCTTAGCTGATGCAGATAAAGTAATTCCTTTTTCATAAGCATCCCAATCAAAGTCACCAGTTGGAACCGGTTTTGCTGCTTTTACTTTTGTGCTTGGAGCTTCTTCAATTACTTCTACCACAGGTGTTTCTTCAATCACTTCTACTACAGGTGTTTCTTCAATCACTTCTACTACAGGAGTTTCTTCAATTACTTCTGCAACAGGTGCTTCTTCAATTACTTCTGCAACAGGTGCTTCTTCAATTACTACTTCTTCAACTACCGGTGCTTCAACAATTACAGGTTCTACAATTGTTTCTTCAACGACAGGTATTTCAACAACTTCTTCTACAACTTCGGGAGCAACTTCAACTTCTGTTTCTTCAACAGCCGGAGCTTCAGCTACAACTTGTGTTTCTTCAATTACTGTTTCTTCCACGGTTGGTTTAACTTCTTCCGTGTTTTTTTTGTTTTCTTCCATTTCTGAAATTCTTTTAATTACTAATAAATTAGTAGGTTAGACATTATGTTGACTTTAAAAATACAGGCCGCAAAGATACACAAAGTTTATTAATTACCCAAATAGATTTAGTGCAAAAAATGTTTAGAATATAAATCAAAGATATTATTACTTATTTTACACTCAGATATTTAATAATCCATTCGTGTTGGTTTGCACATTTATCTATCTTTTGAAATTACCTTGTAAATAAGAAGGCATAATGTGAGAATTATGTAACTATTTATTTAAATTGTGTAACAATATTGGTTTTTAATTGAATGATCTTTGCAGTATAAAAAAATAAAGACTTTTTATACTGCAAAATAGCTTATTTTGATTTTTTGGCACGATTAATGATAGAAATTTATACTTAAAATGAATAAATATATCTGAAATTAATTGTTTAATCGGGTTTATTGTAATCCAACAAGAAAAATATTAAAATTAAAAAAATTAATTGAATTCGATTCTGTTATATTACAGATTTACCAATACAATCTAACCTAAATAAAATAAAAAAGATGAGAAAAGTAAAAGAATTAAAGATATTCAAAAAGGTAAGTATTGGGTATCTGGAAAGAATGTACAGCAAGAGTATTTCGTACATTTTTGACAAAAACAGTTGGAAATCTCAATCACCGGAATACTTCGGTGAATTTAAAGTTCTGCTTCACACCAGAAAATCGCTTAAACGACTTGGGAATGAATTAAAAATCTTCAAAACTCCCAGTATTGTTGGACTAAAAATAATCTACAATAAAAGTTTAACATATCTTTTTGAAAATAACCGACCTGAAGCTCAGGCAGCATTTATTTCAGAAGATAATTATCTTTACAGAGATTTATCAAGTTCCAGAATTTCGAAGGATCAATCAGAAAAAGAGTTGAAAATATTCAGATTTCCGAATATTGATTATCTTGAATCGTTATATTACAAAAGCATTGGGAAACTATAATTTCAGGATAAGTTTAAGGTAATTAAGATTTACCAAGAGCATAAAGAAACAGACTTTTTCAAATTTGAAAAAGTCTGTTTCTTTATATAAATAAATGATTATCAACTCTCCATCAATTCCTGTCTATGTTTACGGTATTCAATAATCGGCTTATCGCCCATGATGAGCCGTTCATCCATTTTTACTTCCGTTTTCTTTGGTAATTGATTTATAACAACCCGTTTATCTTGTCGAAGAATGACAATATTGGATAATTTTGTAAGATAGTTCACTATATTTTTAATTACAGGAACAGTTATGAAATTCTGATAATTACGTAAATAAATAAGCGTATTTTCATCATCAACCGGTACAAAAGCAGCAAAAATCCGGAACTTGTCCGAAATCATATTTTGCCATATATTTGGGTAATGGAATTGCAAATGAAACAGTTTTTCATAATCGGGAATCTGATCCGGTTTCAATGGAATTGTTTTACCATCGTCCATAATATTATCTACATAGAACGTAATTAATTCTCCATCACGAATCACAACCGGCCCGTTTACCAATGTTTTGTTTCCTGCTCCGATGGTGGATTTATGAACAAATGGCAAATGTACCACATCCAACTGATTTTCGATACAACGTGAATAATGAGAATTCCATGGGTCAATAAACGTTGAATAGGACATTTCGGCCAGTTCCTTGAAAAAGAAAGGTTCAGCAGTTTTTTTGCTTTCATCACCCCACCACATCCATATCAGACCGTAATTTTCATACGTGGAATAAGCATGAACATGTTGTGATTCGGGAATTGATGAATTTTTGCCATTAGCAGGAATCAGTTTTACTTTTCCATCACCTGCAAACTGAAACCCATGAAACGGACATTCCACCTTGCCATCCACAAGTTTTCCACACGAAAGCGAGGCTCCCCGATGGCAGCATTTATCAGAAATACAACAAACCTTGCCATTTTCGTCACGCCAGAGCGTTAGCGTTAGATTTAATCGGGTAACCTTTATTGGTTTTTTCTTACCAACTTCTCTTGATTCCAAAATCACATACCATTGGTTGTAAATCATAATTGATGGGGTTATATTTTGGTTTTCAATGCTTTTTCAATAGCTGGCACAACCATAGATTCCATCAATTCATAGCCTTTAACCGAACAATGAACCCCATCGGTTGTATATTCGGCAATCATTCCATTTTTCCCATCGTTCATCTTTGCGAAATAATCCAGATAAATAAATCCTTTTTTTCCGCAATATGCTTTAATCATATCATTCAACTTAGGAATTTTGACGTTAGGTTCCATGCCATGTTTCCATGGATAATCACTTGCCGGCAAGACTGATGAAAGGACAACATGAATACCGTTAGCTTTAGCCACTTCAGCCATTGAGGAAAGATTATCCATAATCATTTGGAGCGTGGAAGGGCCTGTATTTCCGGCAATATCATTGGTTCCTGCAAGTATAACAACTACTTTAGGGTGCAAAGCAATAACATCCTGACGAAAACGAATCAACATTTGGGGTGTAGTTTGCCCACTGATTCCACGGCAAATAAATGGATTTTCTTTAAAAAACTGAGAATGAGTTTCTTTCCATTGCTGCGTAATAGAGTTTCCCATAAAAACTACCCGTGCTTCGTTTTTTGCAGGAATTGCCAATGAATCGTTTTCGGCCTGATAACGTTTTAGATTTGCCCAATCCTGAGCTGAAAGTTGTGATCCGAACAAAGTTAACAAGCTCATAAATAAAATTTTAGTAAGAAAATTTGTTTTCATTTTCAGTAGTGTATTTTTGAAATTATAGTTTAATTTGACCTCAAATATAATAAAAAACATTTAAGAAACTGTTTAAAAATAAACGTTAATGTATTATTTGCTTTGGTTTTCAGCTATTTATATGTTTTTGTTTTTTCAATACAGGAACTATCTTATTGTTTTCCATTCTTTTTTGTCTATTGCACCTTTATTTTTCTCAAATAGCCCGCTATTTTTCGAAAAACAAAGCCACAACTAAGTGAGTCAACTTAATGCAAAAAAAACTAACCGTCTTAACAGTCAGTTCTTTTTTGGTTTGAAATTGAATTGCGGTTAAATTTCAATATATTTGTTCGCCCAGTGCAATTTTAAGTTTCAAAACGCTGATTGAATAATCAATTTTTGTTTTAAGTAAGGCAAGCTTACTATCAGTTACTGCAGTAAAGCTGAACATCAATTCTACATTTGTAATTGCTCCGGCTTTAAAATTAATCTCAGCCAAATCATAAGCCTGTTGAGTTTGTTGGAGTTGAAGTTCGGATAACGTTACTTTTTTAAGCGCAGATTCGGCATTGGCTTTACTTTCAACAACCTCATTCACAATGTTCCTGCGTGCAAGTTCGGTTTCCTGAACATTTCCATTTATCTCGGACTGAGCTATAATTTTTGTATATTTGGAACGTGACGCATCAAAAATCGGAACTTTAAGTCCAACGCCAATTGCATAATTAGGTGTCAACACATTAATGTCGGGTAAATAACCGTTTTTTAATCCACCTGAACCAAAGAAATTCAGTGATGGATTGTTTTGAGAACTTGCAATTTTCAACCTTGTATCAGCCATAGCACTTTTCTGACGTGTTATTTTCATTTCATTACGGTGATCAAAAGCAAATGAAAACAACGAATCGTTTGAAGCTAAAATTTGAGGTGACAGCAATTCACTTTTTACCTTTAAATTTGAATTCTGGGGTTTTCCTAAAAACGAATTAAGTTGACTTAATTGAATCTGAAGTGCATTTAATAAATCAGCTTTTTGAGTTTCGTTAGTAGAAATACGAACTTTGGTAGTCAAAATCTCATAATTGGTAGCAGAACCGGTTGCAGCCTTTTTCTCAACAAAATGAAAATGTTCTTTCAGTGTTGCAAGCTCTTCATCTTTGATTCTGATAGCTTCCTGAAGAAAAACAATAGAATAAAAATTACCCACCATCATGCCCGAAAGTTTTTGCTTCAGTTGATCAATGTTAAGCCCTGCCAACTCTTTACTTTGTTTCTCGAAAGTAATGTTTTTTTCAGTTTTTCCAAAGTCATAAATAGACTCACTCACATTTAACATAGCCGAGTAATTATTGGCCGGATATAATTGAAATGTGCCTAAATTTGGTATCGAAATAGAAGATGTAGGGCCTAAAAATGTATATGAAGCCGACACATTCACATCAGGCAAATAAGCCGTTTTAGCCAAACCAACTTTTGCTTCGGAGGTCACTAAATCGGACTGAGCTTTCTTAATGGCCGGATAGTTTTGAATTACTTCGGTCAATATTCCTGTAAGCGTAAGCGAATCGGAAGATTGCTTCACCACATTGTTTTGGCCCTTTGCAAAAATAAACGGTACAAAAAGTAAAACTCCCAATAGTTTATAAATTGATCTCATATTTTTATATTTAATTTTTCTTCTGAATTATAAAGAAGTTATTTGATTAAAAATTATTCCATTAAAATTGCTTCATCCGATGGCTTTTCATTCGTGAGGTTTTGATTCTTATTTCTTTTGGAACGCATCATTAAAATAGGAATAAAACCTATCAGTGTAATACCTGCAGCCAAAAGAAAGTCATCGTCAACTCCCTGAATAAATGCCTGATTACTTACATGTTGCATCAACAATGCCTGACTTTGTTTCATGGCAGTTCCCATAGAACCTCCGCCGTGCTGTTGAATGAAATAAGACATGTTATGCGAAACCTGCTGAAATGCCTGCGAACCTGATTGAATGGCACCGCCAAACATTTGTGCATGAAAATTTACACGTGCAGTGAGTACCGTGCTCAAAACTGCAACTCCCAGACTTCCACCAATTTGCCGGATTGTATTTGAAATTCCGGAAGCCTGAGCCATTTTTTCGCGTGGAATAGTCAACAAGCCCAACGAAGTTAACGGTGTGAACATCAAACCCATACCAAGTCCGCGAATATAAAGTGACAACATCACAAAAGGCCGTTCGGTCAGATATGAAAGTTGGGAATTGAGATAGAAACTCAAAACCATTAATAAGACTCCGATTATAACCGGTGTTTTTGCATCCAGTTTATCCGCAAATCTTCCTGCAATCGGTGCAATTAATCCCTGAATAATTCCAACCGGCAGAAATACAGCCCCCGATTGTAATGCCGTGTAGCCCATTGAGTTTTGCAAGTATAATGGCAACAAGAATGTGCTTCCGAACATTCCCATACTGAAAACCATCATGACGATATTGGTCATTCCAAAATTATAATTTCCAAGCAGCCTGAGTTCAATCAATGGATTTTCGGTAGTGAGTTCATGAGTCAGGAATACAGCAAGTGCAATGGCAGAAACCGCAAAACAAATTAAAATATAAGGTGCCGACCAACCCCCAATGTTCGTTTGTGCATTACCCTCAGACAAGGCATAGAGCAAAACCGGTAAAAAAATAATAACTGAAACAAACCCGATATAATCAAACTTTTTGACTTTCGGATTGATAAATTCGCGCTGAATGATAATTGTAAATATCATGGCAATTATTCCAATTGGGACATTTACATCAAAAATCAACTGCCACGAGAAATTATCAACCAGATAACCACCAATCATAGGACCAAACGAAACCGAAGCCGCCGCGGCAATTGACCAAAATCCAAGTGCTATTCCACGTTGATGTGGTGGAAATTCACGTGTAATAATTGCCATACCAAGCGGTTGGATCATTCCCGCACCCAAACCCTGAAGAATCCGCGACATAATCAATGTCATTTCATCATTCGACATTCCGCATAATAAGGAGCCAACCGTAAACAACATTAAGCCCCAGAAATATACCCGTTTATATCCGAATTTGTCGGCTAACCACCCCGAAGTTGGTAACATGGCTGCCATAGATAGCATATATGCGGTAATTACCCATTGAATGGTTGAAAGTCCGACACCAAACGATGACATGATTTTTGGCAGACTGACATTGACGATGGTACTGTCGAGTACAGCCATAAAGGTACCTAACATTACATTTGCCAACACAAACCATTTGTAATACTGACTCTTGGGATGAAAACTCGAATCACGGTTTCGAAGTTTGCGGCGTAATTTATGTGTATTTGAAATTTTCCGCATTATTTCTTAATAATTTTCACAACTGCCGACATACCGGTTAGAAATTTGTATGTAGCTAATTTCTGACCTTCTTCGGTTCCATCAATCGAAATTTTAACCGCCACACGTTGCGTTACTTTAGTAAAATTACCCGAAGCATTGCTAGGTGGAATTAATGAGAATTGTGAAGCTGTGGTTGATCCCATGGCGTAAATCTTTCCTGTGAAAACAACATCGGGATACATATCCAGCGAGAATTTTGCTTTCTGACCGATTTGCAAAGTTTCCATTTTTGTTTCTTCCAAAAATATCTGAACCCAGAATTTATTGTTGTTATTAATGGTGTAAATCGACTGTCCGGGTTGTGCAATATCACCTGCCAGCA
>JBBQMQ010000115.1:0-10294 GCA_038329115.1 Bacteroidales bacterium | reverse complement strand
ATCAGAACAGGCGAAAGTGGCGACACCTCATTATACAACAAAGAAGCTTAAAAACAGAACTCATTAAAATAGGAGAAAGTTATATGAAAAAGTATTTATTATTGATATTATTAATGCTTGTGACCGCTTCAGCGAGCAGTTACATATATGCAGAGAAAGCGCCCGATGCGAGTGGCGCAACTACAGGAACGGCAGCTGATGTTACAGCGGCTACACCAGGTGCACCAACATTAGATGAAGTGGCAGCTCAAGCGGGTCATAACAAAATTGCCATTAACATGGTATGGGTATTGGTTACCGGATTTATTGTAATGTTTATGCAGTTTGGTTTTGCTGCCGTAGAAGGTGGTATGACCAGAGCAAAGAATGCTTCTCACACCTTTGCAATGAACTTCTTGATTTATCCTTTGGGTATGATTGGGTTCTTTATATGTGGATTTGCATTTATGTTTGGTGGCGTAGGAGCACTTGGAACTCTGGGTGGATACGACGGTTTAAACCAAGAATTTACAGTCAATATTGCAGGACATGCATTTGGTTTGATTGGAACAAAAGGTTTCTTCTTGAATGGTGTATACGACGTTTCAGTATTTGCCTTATTCTTATTCCAAATGGTATTTATGGATACAACGGCTACTATTCCTACAGGTTCTATGGCTGAAAGATGGAAATATTCTTCATTCTTCATATATGGTCTTTTAGTAGGATCTATTATCTACCCAATCTACGGAAACTGGGTATGGGGCGGTGGCTGGTTGTCACAACTTGGTAACATGTTTGGTCTAGGACACGGTCATGTTGACTTTGCAGGTTCATCTGTAGTTCACTTAAGCGGTGGTGTATTGGCATATGTTGGAGCAAAAATGCTTGGTCCACGTTTGGGTAAATACAACAAAAACGGATCTGCAAATGCAATTCCCGGACACAATCTTCCACTTGCAATCCTTGGTGCTTTCGTACTTGCATTCTGTTGGTTCTCTTTCAACGCCGGATCGTCATTAGCAGGTGGTGATCTTAGAATATCAATTGTTGCTGTAAATACAATGATTGCTTCTGCAACCGGTGCATTGGCTGCAACACTTTATATGTGGTTCTTTAAAACTAAAAAGCCGGATCCAACCATGATGATAAACGGTTTACTTGCCGGATTGGTTGCCATCACAGCACCTTGTGCTTTCGTAACTGTAGGTTCTGCTGCATTGATTGGTTTAGTTTCAGGCATTTTGGTAATTGAAGCCGCATTCTTTATTGAGAATAAACTTAAAATCGATGATCCTGTTGGTGCAATTGCAGTACACGGTGTAAATGGTGCATTTGGCTGTATAGCTCTTGGATTATTTGCAGATGGCACGTATGGTGATGGTCTTAACGGAATTAAAGGCGGTGTAACCGGTTTATTCTATGGCGATAGCGGTCAGTTAATAGCTCAAACAATTGGAGTTGCATCAAATATCATATATATTGGGTTAATAGGCTGGGTAGTATTCAAATTAATTGATCTGGCTATTGGAAACCGTGTTAATGCTGAAGATGAACTTAGAGGTCTTGATATCCCTGAAATGGGAGTTGAAGCATACTCAGGTATCAAAATGGACAAAAATTCTGAAACTCCGCTTTCAAGATAAATCATTAATTATTATATCAAAGAGATTTCTGGTATCACAGAATCTCTTTGATATAATTAATCAATTTAATAACAATATAAAACTGAAACAACATGACTAGAGAAGATAACACATTAAATTGCTACATGAAATTATTTCCCAAGTGGATTGCTTATGTAGTCTTAGCTGTAGGCATAGCAGGTGCTTTTGTTATACCCGTTACATCAACTGCCTTTTATATATGGATTGGCTTATGTGGATTGTTTATTGCAAAAACATTAACACAAAAACCACAAAATGAACCGATTATTGTTTTAGCTGAAACTGGAATTCAATTAAACAATGAACAGTTTTATCCCTACAAAGAAATTGAAAAAGTTATGGCTTTCTCTGTCAAGAGACTAAGATTTAGAACCATAAATTTCAAACTATACTTAAAGCAAGGTACTCCAGTAGAATTTTGCGTTGATAATTTAAATGTCAAACCGCAGCATATATTAGATGTGATTAATGAAAGAATAAGATAGAATAGAAGAATAGTTCAGAACGATCGCAGAACTAACTATTGACTGAAAGGTGATTTACATATCAATAATAAATTCAACTTTTCATCAATCTTTACTCAAAAAAAACATCAATAAACTTTTATTTCTTCAGAATTATAAAGTAATAGGCAAAAGTGCTGCTAACAGTTTTATATTCTGAGAGTTTTTCATACAATTACCAGGTATTCGAAGCAAGCCAATACCATAATGTATGAATTCGACAAACACGGTGAAACTGCTTACAACTAATCGTGTGTTTTTTAGTTTTATTGTTTCGGGCAGACTATTTCGTGAGAAATGGTCTGTTCTTCTTTAAACCATTGAAGAAGTAAAAGAGAAAATATAACATTGCCGGAATTCTTTAAATAATTATGCGTAATTTTGGCGGCATAAATTAAAATCAAATTATGAGAGAAATTTCCAATATTCCTATATGGTGCTCAATTCCCTTTGTGATAATGCTTTTAGCTATCGCTTTAGGTCCTGTCATTAATGAAAAGTGGTGGGGACAAAACAAAAATAAACTACTCGTTTCCCTTCTCCTGGGTGTTCCTGTTGCAGTTTATATGCTTGCCAACGGCTTGTCTTTGAATCTATTCGACACCCTTGCTTACGATTATGTTCCATTTATGGTTTTACTTGGTTCATTATTTATTATTACAGGACATATTCATGTTTCAGGCGACATTAAAGCAACTCCGTTAAATAACACATTGTTTCTTGGTACCGGTTACGTGTTGGCATCTATCATGGGAACCACCGGGGCAGCCATGCTTCTTATTCGTCCACTTATTTCAACAAATCAAGAGCGAAATTTCAAGACGCATACAATTTTGTTTTTTATAGCTGCTGTTGCAAACTGTGGTGGACTTCTAACTCCGCTTGGTGATCCTCCCCTGTTTATGCTTTATTTGCGTGGAGCTGAGTTTTCGTGGTTTTTGAATTTGTTTCCCGAATGGTTGTTTGCAGGCGTATTATTGCTTACGATTTATTACTTTGTCGACAGATATTATTATAATAAAGAGAATTGGGTTGATTTAGCAGAAGATTTTATTCAGATAAAGCCGATTCGCATCACCGGAAAAATTAATTTTCTATTTCTTACAGGAGTAGTCATTGCAGTTGCTTTTGTCAATAAAGGAAATATTCCTATGATGGGAGAAGAGGGAGCCTCAATTTGGATAAAATATTTGCGTGAAATTATATTACTGTTACTAGCCGCTCTGTCATTGTTTTTTACAAAGTCTGAAGTTCGTACCAAAAACAAATTCTCCTGGGAACCCATAGTAGAAGTAGCTTATCTTTTTCTTGGCATATTTATAACTATGGCTCCTACATTAATTTGGCTTGCAAAAAACGCAGGAAGTTTTGGAGTGTCTGAGCCGTGGCAGTTTTTGTATGCATCCGGCTCTCTAAGCTCATTTCTAGATAATACGCCAACAGCGGTTGCCTTTTATGATTTAGCTCGCGGATTAGTTCTTAGTGGCTTGCCCGCAGCATTAACTAATTCGCCTATGGTGGCCGGAGTGCCTGAGGTCTTACTTAAGGCTATTAGTGTAGGCTCCGTATTTTTTGGTGCCATGACGTATATTGGTAATGGGCCTAACTTTATGGTAAAATCTATAGCTGAAGAAAGTGGTATAAAAATGCCCAGCTTTTTTGCCTATATGTTTAAATTTTCATTCATTGTATTATTGCCCATTTATATTTTGGTGCAACTGATTTTCATTTAAACTACCCAAGTTGATTTGATAATATTATAAAAACAAATTCAATATCCAAAGTTAAACTAGATTATGTTAAAAATAGTCTGGTTTTTTTATGTGCAAATTTGTTTATGGCAAAAAAATTAAAATCATACCCATCGAAACAAGTACCAAAGATATTCCAACTCCCTTTATTTAATACATAAATGTAGTAATAAGTCATTTTTCCTACATTTATGTAACATTTTAATTGTTTTTAATATCATTTTGCTTGTATATTCATAATATTGCTTTACTTTTGCACCAAAATATAATATCGAGACAATTTAGAACTTTGATGATGGAATTTTAATACAAAAATAAGAATAAACGATACAATTAAACAAGAAACTAAAAGCACAAGGATTCATTAAATAATAAATTAAAAAACATGAAAAAAATTGAAGCAGTCATTCGCAAATCAAAATTTGAAGATGTAAAACAGGCATTGTACGATGCCGGCATCGAATGGTTTTCTTACTGGGACATAACCGGCCTTGGTAAATCAACCGAAGAACAGATTGTAAGAGGTCAATCCTTTCAATCGAGCTACATTCACAGACGAATGATCTCGATTGTGGTTCGCGACATAAACCTCGATAAGACACTCGAAGCCATTCTCAACTCAGCATGGACAGGCGAAACCGGCGACGGCAAAATTTTTATTTACGACATTCAGGATACAGTACGCATCCGAACTCGTGAATCGGGTCCCGAAGCATTGTTTAACAAGGAATAAGAAAGAAAATTTATTAATTCAAGTTTAGATTATTTACAAATGAAAAAAAATAGTATATTCATTATAAGCTTCTTAGCTTTCTTTTGTTCAGTATTGTCAGCTCAAAATTCTACTCCGGCCGTTGCACCAACTGTAAATGCCGGCGACACTGCCTGGATGATTGTTGCCACTGCATTTGTGTTGCTAATGTCGATTCCGGGCCTGGCCTTATTTTACGGAGGTTTGGTTCGCCGCAAAAATGTTTTGAACGTTTTTATGCAGGTTTTTATCATTGTTGCCATTGTCAGCATTGAGTGGGTAGTTTGCGGTTATAGCCTTTCTTTTGGAAGTTCAAAAGGTTTTCTGGCGCCCTTTATTGGAGGTTTTGACTGGGCATTTTTAAACAATATCAATATTACTGATCTGAGTCCTTATTTTATTTCCCACTCTCAGGTTGGTTTGGATGGGAATGCCACAGGAACCATTCCGCACATTGTTTTCATCATGTATCAATGTATGTTTGCGGTGATTACTCCTGCATTGATTATTGGTGCATTTGCCGAAAGAATCAGTTTTAAAGGATTTTTTGTTTTCACCATATTATGGTCGGTTTTCATTTATAATCCTGTGGCTCACTGGGTTTGGGCAGCCGATGGTTGGCTTTTCAAGCTTGGAGCGTTGGATTTTGCCGGTGGTACCGTTGTACACGTTAATGCAGGTATTGCAGCCATTGTCACAGCCGTCATGCTGGGCAAACGTCGGGATTATAAACGCCATGCAATTCCACCTCACAACATAACTTACGTGGTTATGGGAGCCGGATTACTTTGGGTCGGCTGGTTTGGATTTAATGCAGGAAGCGGACTTGCTGCCGATGGGCTTGCCGGAAACGCTTTAATGGTTACACATATTGCTGCAGCCGCAGCGGCTTTAACCTGGTTTATCATGGACTGGATTATTGATAAAAGACCAACCGTTGTTGGAATCAGTACCGGTGCTGTTGCCGGTTTGGTAGCCATTACTCCCGCAGCAGGATTTGTAGGAATTCCCGGAGCTTTAGTTATTGGCATGGTTGTTTCCATTGTATGTTTCTGCATGGTAGCTTATGTGAAACCAAAATTAGGTTACGATGACTCTCTTGATGCATTTGGTGTTCATGGAATTGGCGGTATAATTGGTGCTATCCTGACGGGTGTATTTGCATCTCCTTTTATTCAATCGGCTTATTCGGGAGCAGTTTATGGAAATTTCCATCAAGTTCTGGTACAAGTCATTGCAGTGCTTGCAACAATAATTTATTCAGGAGTTGGAACATTTATATTGTTTAAAATCACTGAAAAATTAGTCGGAATTCGTGCTTCTGATAAACATGAAGCCATTGGGCTGGATGAAACCCAACACGGAGAAAACGCTTATAATAATTTTGATTAAACTTAATCAAATTAGTCTAAAGATTTAAATCAATAGTGTGCCTTCTAGTTTTATTGTTCATACAGGTTGTTTCGTAATGAAACAACCTGTATGATTTTTAAAAAGTACTTTCGGCCACCTCTCCAAAAAAATAAGGAAAAACATTATTAGTCCTTTTGACTGATGTACAAAAGAGTGAAACTTAAAGAATCACGTTTTTCATGTCTCCAAAATATGAAATCTACCCCATAATCTGTTCATTCAGAATTATGAATTGTAAATTATGTATTCTGCGCCATGCAATCTGAGTTAAGCATTATGAATTCTGCTTAGTTTTTTGTACTTTTGCAGCAATTTGTATAAAATTAGATTATGAGTTTAGAACTTAGTGAACAAGAACAATTCAGACGTCAGAGTCTGGACGAATTACGAAATCTCGGCATCGACCCCTACCCTGCCGCCCTGTATCCAACCGACGCATTTTCGACCGATATAAAAGCTGAATTTAAAGACGAAGAAAGCGGAAAAACAGTTTGCATTGCCGGCCGTATTATGAGCCGCCGCATCATGGGAAAAGCTTCATTTGTAGAACTTCAGGACTCCAAAGGCCGCATTCAGGTATATGTCAGCCGAGATGATATTAACACTGAAGCACAACCCGAAATGTATAACTCGGTGTTCAAAAAGCTGCTGGATATTGGTGATTTTATCGGTATCATAGGATTCGTTTTCCGCACCCAAACCGGCGAAATAAGTGTCCACACGCAGGAATTGACCGTGCTCAGCAAAGCACTTCGTCCGCTACCTATTGTTAAATACAAAGACGGCGTGGCATTCGATGCTTTCGAAGACCCCGAACAACGTTACCGTCAACGCTACGTGGATTTAGTCGTGAACGAAGGCGTAAAAGACATTTTCCTCAAACGCACCAAAGTATATCAGTCGATGCGCGATTATTTCAATGCCGAAGGATATATTGAGGTGGAAACTCCTATTCTGCAATCTATTCCCGGTGGTGCTTCGGCTCGTCCGTTTACCACGCATCACAACGCGTTGGATATGCCGCTTTACCTGCGCGTGGCGGACGAATTATATTTGAAACGACTGATTGTTGGTGGTTTTGAAGGTGTGTACGAATTCTCCAAAAACTTCCGCAACGAAGGCATGGACCGCACGCACAATCCTGAATTTACCGCCATGGAAATATATGTAGCCTACAAAGACTACAACTGGATGATGGATTTCACCGAACGAATGATTGAAAAAATCAGTCTGGAAGTGAACGGAACCAACGAAATAACCGTTGGCGAGAAAACCATCAGCTTTAAAACACCTTTCAAACGCGTCACCATGATTGATGCCATCAAGGAATATACCGGCATCGATATAAACGGAATGGACGAAGTTCAACTGCGAGAAGTGTGCAAACAATTGCATATTGAAGCTGACGACACCATGGGTAAAGGCAAAATGATTGACGAAATTTTCGGCGAAAAATGCGAAGGAAACTACATTCAACCCACTTTTATAACCGATTATCCGCGTGAAATGTCGCCGCTCTGCAAACGCCACCGTGACAATCCCGAACTGACTGAACGCTTTGAATTGATGGTGAATGGAAAAGAATTGGCTAATGCTTATTCTGAACTAAATGATCCTATTGACCAACTAGGACGCTTTCAGGAGCAATTGAAACTCAGCGAAAAGGGCGACGACGAAGCCATGTTTATCGATATGGATTTCGTTCGGTCACTGGAATACGGCATGCCGCCAACTTCGGGAATGGGAATTGGAATGGACAGACTCGTCATGTTGATGACCGGTCAGGTTGCCATTCAGGAAGTGCTTTTCTTCCCGCAAATGAAACCTGAAAAAGTAGCCAAGAAAGACGGAGCTGAAAAATTCATCGCTATTGGCATTCCTGCCGAATGGGTTGAAGTGGTTCAGAAAGCCGGAATCGCAATGGTAGCTGACTTAAAAAAATTAAATCCCAACAAATTCCATCAGGATATTTGTGGTTTGAATAAAAAGAACAAACTGGAGTTAACCAATCCTTCGAAAGAAGAAGTGGCAGCATGGATTGCAGAAGCAGCGTGCTCAATAGGTTCGTAAACTTTAGCAACGAACTATAAGCATAATCCAAAATAACTGAAATTGAGTTCATTAACCGGAAATAGATTGTGCACGTAGGTACAAACAGTTTTTAGTTTCTTAGAAATTCATATTTTGTCTGCGATAATAACCAATTTTCGGTTATTATCGCAGACATTTTATTAATCAAAATATTGACAATGATTCAAAATACAACTGTATAGTTGTCAAACCTAAGTTTAAAAATGGGTGTAAATCTTTAATCGATAATGAATGACATATCATTCATTATCGATTATTTTACTATTTAATGAATGATATATCATTCATTATCAATTATTTTACTATTTAATGAATGATTTATCATTCATGTTTTGTGTTGTAAAAAAAAATGCTTATTTTTGCATGAGTTATCATTCACTAATTCAAATAATTTAGCTTTATGACTGACTTATCATACACAAATTGGGATTCAATGAGCGATAAGGCTCTGGCTGAACATATCGGAGCTTTTATTAACTATCACCGTCTGGATCAAAATAAGACACAAGGGGTATTGGCAAATGCTGCCGGTATCAGTCGCTCCACATTAAGTCTATTAGAACGTGGAGAAACAGTAACATTAACCACGTTGATACAAACACTCAGGGCATTAGACCATTTGCAAGTAATGGAAGTGTTTTCAGTGACACAAACAATAAGTCCATTGGCGTTAGTTAAAATGGAAAAAGAAAAAAGACAAAGGGCTCGCGGGAAGAAAGAATAGTATAAAACTGAAACAAACAATCAATTATGGATGTTGCAGAAGTGAAAATATGGGGTAAGTTAGTCGGTGCTGTTGCATGGAACGAAAGAACCGGCTTAGCCAGTTTTGAATATGCCCCGAATTTCAAAAAGCTAAATTGGGATTTGGCACCATTTAAAATGCCGATTGCCTCAACGAGGAAAGTAATAACGTTCCCTGAACTAAAACAAAACAAAAATGCTGAATTCGATACATTCAAAGGACTACCAGGTCTATTGGCTGACATGCTCCCTGATAGGTATGGTAATCAACTTATCAATATGTGGTTAGCCCAAAATGGTAAACCACAGGACAGTCTGAATCCGGTTGAAATGCTTTGCTTTATAGGCACCAGAGGTATGGGAGCGTTAGAGTTTGAACCGGCAACAATAAAAGAAAACAAAAGTCCATTTTCAATTGAAATAAATAGTCTCGTAGATATTGCGCAAAAGATGTTGTTTAAGCGAGAATCTTTCACCACCAATCTTCAAAAAGATGAAGAAAAAGCAGTTATGGACATCTTAAAGATTGGAACTTCTGCAGGTGGAGCAAGACCAAAAGCGGTAATTGCGTACAACGAGAGAACTGGTGAAGTCAAATCTGGTCAAACAAAAGCTCCAAATGGATTTGAACATTGGCTGATTAAATTAGATGATATAAGTGATGTTCAACTGGGGGCAAGCAAAGGTTATGGACGTGTAGAAATGGCGTATTATAACATGGCTAAAGCTTGTGGCATTGATATGATGCCATCTAGGCTGTTAGAAGAAAACGGAAGAGCACATTTCATGACTAGACGTTTTGACAGGGAAGGCGGCGAAATAAAACACCACATACAAACTTTTTGTGGATTGAAACATTTCGATTTCAATATGGTAAATAGCTTTAGCTATGAGCAACTATTTCAAACTATGCGAGAACTAAAATTGGACTATCAGGATACTGAGCAAATGTTTAGACGGATGGCATTCAACGTTATAGCGCAGAATTGTGATGATCACACTAAAAACTTTTCATTTAGATTAAAAAAAGAAGGTAAATGGGAATTATCACCGGCTTATGATATTTGCTATGCGTATAGTCCTGATAATAGATGGATAAGTCAACATGCTTTAAGCATGAATAACAAACGAAAAGACATTACAAAGGAAGATATGCTGGCTGTTGAACGTACAATCAAAACAAAAAAAGCGGTAAGCATCATAAATGAAATAAGTGAGAATGTGAGCCAATGGAAGAAATTTGCAGATGATGTAAATGTTTTTCCTGAACTTAGGGATAGAATTGACAAAACGTTAATAACGTTATAATCTACAACAGAGCGGCCAGCCTGTCTTTATATCCCAGAGATCGGGATTTACCTGAAGCTTAGAACTCAATTGTGCAATTTCTCCGTT
>JBBQMQ010000114.1:0-10307 GCA_038329115.1 Bacteroidales bacterium | reverse complement strand
ATCACTGACTTATTACAGTGGACTCATATATAAGCAATCTTTAAAACATCCTGAATTTCAATATATTTTCACATTGAACGAGAATCAATTGAATATTTCCGCAAAAGAAAAGCAAGTTATTGGGGATTATGATTTTGATGTCGAAAGTATTAAGATTGCTCATCTGGAAAACACTGAAGACAAGATGTTTTTTAGAAATAGTTTTTAGTTTCTCTCTTTGACAAATTAAAGAAATTGCAATAATAAAATCTACAGGAAACATATATTTAGCCTGACATAAAGGCAAAAGAGTAGTTGTAATCGTATTAGTGTTATAAAATGCAATGCGAGTAACAGTATTAATTTTTTGTATTTGATCAAAGGAGTAATTGAAGCTAAAAAAGAAGGTCTCACGCTTTTTACGTTGATTTTTGCGGTTGAGTTAGTCTATTGCGGGGTGGTGGATATATCCCTCCTCTTTCGTTGTGGATAAAAGCAGTCCAACTTGATTCAGTAAAAAAAAACGACACAATGCCGTTTTTTTTTACTTTCCCTCCACTTCCCCATTTCTTATTTTTCTTTCACAGAAATAGAAATCATAAAAAGAAAACGGATTTACCTCTTTGAAATTTAGTTTTTATGGAAGAAAAAATGAAGGCTAAAAAAATAAATCAATTTAGTTAGTAGTTATATTAATTATTATTGTATTTTTGCGTTCAATATACCCCGACAAAGAGGGTGTATTGAACGTTTTTTATTAGGTGGATTGAATATGAGTGAGTCAATAAAACATACAGCCGATTTTCTCCGTAGCATTAGAACTAATGGCAGATATGCATTTTCTGTAGAAGATTTGACAAAAAATATTCCAAAGTCGATTAAGAATATCCGAAAAGATTTGGACAGGCTTAGAATAAAAGGTGATATAATCAATATACGAAGAGGTTTCTATACCAACATACCCGATGAATACAAAAACATGGGAGTAATTCCGGTTGAGTTTTACATGGATGAGTTGATGCGTTATTTGGCTAAGAATTATTATGTTGGGTTATATAGTGCAGCCATGTTTCACGGTGCTGCGCATCAGCAACCACAGGAATTTTATATTATTACTGAAAAACCAAGCCCCCGTAAAATCAGTAATGACAGTTTTATGATAAATTTTGCTGAAAAGACTAACTTTCCATTGTTTGGAATAGAGAAGAAAAAAACGGATACCGGTTACTTTAATATTTCAAGTAAAGAACTAACTTTTCTCGATATCATTTATTTTGAACAGGCAATGGGTGGCTTCAATCGAATCATGCCGGTACTGGAAGAATTAACCGAAGATATTAGCCTGACAAAGATGAAAGTGGCTGTAAAAAACCATTTTCCGTTAAGTATTTTTCAACGAGCGGGTTATATAGCCGAAAATGTTTTAAACAAGCCAAATTTAGCAGCAATTTTTGAAACCAAATTGGCAAAATTAAATCCAACTACCATACTGTTGAAATCGTCGGGCGAGAAAACTGGCGTGAAAAACACCAAATGGAATGTAATTATAAACCTAGAAAATGAACCAGTGAAAAGCCTTAAAACATAGAAAGTGAACCATTTACTGAAAAAAGGATAAACCGAGATAAACTGACTTTAATCATCTACATTACCCACACTATATATGACCGAAAAATTAGATATGACCACGCCTGACATGGTAGCCCAAAACATAGAACGCATAGCAGCACTGTTTCCACATTGTGTAACGGAAACGGATGTACAGACGCCCCATGGGACGTCTCTACGAAGACAAATTGATTTCGACCTGCTGCGCCAAGAGCTAAGTGCCGATATAGTGGACGGCCCCAAAGAACGCTACCGACTGGAATGGCCCGGCAAGCGCGAAGCCATTGTTACCGCCAATATGCCTACCACCAACACCCTGCGCCCGGTGCATGATGACTCGGTGAACTTCGACACTACCGAAAATCTCTACATAGAAGGCGACAACCTGGAAGTGCTGAAACTGCTGCAAGAAAGTTACCTCGGCAAGGTAAAAATGATTTACATCGACCCGCCGTACAACACAGGTAACGACTTTGTGTACAACGATAAATTTGCAAAGGATGCCGAAACTTCCAACTTAGAAAGCGGGCTAACCGATGAAGCCGGCAACCGCTTGGTATCTAAAGACCCCATGCAGCCTAACCCCGAAACCGCTGGACGCTACCACTCCGACTGGCTTACCATGATGTACCCACGCCTGAAACTTGCGCGTAACTTACTGACGGAGGATGGTTTAATATTTATTTCGATAGATGATAATGAAATTCATAATTTAAGAAAGGTCTGTGATGAGGTCTTTGGAGAAATGAATTTTATTGATTGTGTTATATGGAAAAAAAGATATGGTGGTGGTGCTAAAGAAAAGTATTTAATTTCATTACATGAATATGCTTTAGTGTATGCAAAAAATGAGAATGAATTAGCAGATTTATTTATACCATTGACTGAAGACTCCATTAACAGATATTATAAGCTTAAAGATAGTAATTATTCAAAAAGAGGATCTTATCGTACTCACCCTCTGGAAGCAACAAAAAGTATGGGTGAGAGGAAAAATTTAGTATTTCCAATACCAGCACCAGACGGAACAATGGTTTATCCACAAAGACAATGGCTTTGGTCAAAAGAAAGAGTTTATGAGTATTTGGAAAAAGGAGAAATTGAATTTATTAAAAGTAAAAATGATTCATGGTCTGTTCATTCAAAACAGTATCTAAATGATGAGAATGGTGAAATCAGACAAGGAAAACCTTTTTCAATTATTGAAGATGTATATTCTCAACATGGAACAAATGAGATTTTAGATATATTAGGAAATGCACAGATTTTTTCTTTCCCAAAGCCGATAAAATATCTTAGCTATTTATTGAACGTCGGAGCTAGTGAAAAGGACTCAATTATTTTAGATTTCTTTTCTGGGTCTGGAGCTACCGCCCAAGCCGTTATGCAGCTAAATGCCGAAGATGGAGGTAATCGTAAGTTTATTATGGTGCAGTTGCCCGAAGCCACGGATGAAAAAAGTGAGGCGTACAAAGCTGGGTATCAGAATATCTGCGAGATAGGAAAAGAACGGATACGCCGTGCCGGTGCCAAAATTGTAGAGACGTCGCATGCGGCGTCTCAAAAAGCACAAGAAAAAGGCGCATCGTTATTCGATAATGTACAGACGCCATGCATGGCGTCTCTGCCAGACATCGGCTTCCGTGTCTATCGCCTCGACACTTCCAATATGCAGGATGTATATTACCGTCCGCAAGATTATACACAACAAACCATTGATGCTTTTGCCAACCACATAAAACTGGACCGCACCGCCGATGACCTTGTGGCACAGGTAATGCTCGATTGGGGTTTGCCGCTGTCGCTACCCATAGAAAAAACAAAAATAGCGGGCAAAACGGTGTATAAAGTTGATGGCAATGCGCTGTATTGCTGCTTCGACGAAGGAATAGACGAAGGTTTTGTGAAAGAACTTACCTCACCCCCAGCCCCTCTCCTTGAGGAGAGGGGAGCTGCCTCTGTGCTACCATTACGCATTGTGTTTCACGATCACTCGTTTGCTTCAGATACAGCCAAAGAAAATGTACGGCAACTGCTGAAACAGCTGAGTACGGAGACGGAAATGAGGGTGGTGTAAAGTAGAACAAAGAGCCAAGAACAAAGAGAAAAGACAAAGAGGTGCAACGCACCGAAATATAAAATAGAAAATGTAATTTTGTGATTAATATTTTAGATAACAGCAAAATAACCACCATTATGGATGAATTGAATTTCACGAATGAAGAACAAATCATTGACATTGAAGATACCTCTTCAGGGAGTGATACAATTACTCATCCTTTCAATCCCAATGAAATAGAGATTGAATCGCCACCTTATTCAATTGGTTACTTAATTGATCGTTTGGAACACGATGAAATCAATATGAATACTGAATTTCAGCGTGAGAATAATTTGTGGACACCTGAAAAGCAGAGCAGATTAATAGAATCAATATTACTGGGTTTACCATTACCGGCATTCTATTTTGATACTTCAAATCCTAAATGGGACATAATTGATGGTTTGCAAAGGTGTTGTTCTATTTATAACTTTTGCGTTGAGAAAAAAAGCTTTCGACTAACAGGGCTTGAATTTTTAAAAGAGAAAGATGGTGTGCCATATTTGGAAGGAAAAACCTTTCATGAATTAGATCGAACTCTGCAAAGAAATATTAAAACAAGAGCTATTACAGTCAACTGTATTAAGAAAGCACATAAAGATGTGCGTTTTATTCTTTTTAAGCGACTTAATACCGGTGGATTAGAACTAAAAGATGCAGAAATACGAAATGCTGTATATCAAGGAATTCAAGCCGATACCATAAAAGGATTAGCAAAAGTACCGGAATTTATTAGTGCTACAGGTGGCAGAATTCCTACTAAGCGTATGGAAGACAGAGACTTTGCTAGTCGTTTTATCGCATTCTATTTGAAAGACTTTACAGAATATACACCCGGGCTGGATTCATTTGTCAATTCAACGATGGAGCTTCTTGAAAATGCGGACAAAGTAAAATTAGAAATTAATTTCAAAAATGCTTTAAACCTTGCTGTAGAGATATTTGGCATACATGCTTTTCGCAAGCGAAAAGATGTAAGCTCAAATCGCAAGCCATTGAATAAGGCGTATTTTGAGGTAGTAACAGTATCATTTGCTAAATTGAATTCTAAAGAAATAGATTTGGTAAGAGAAAATAAAGATTTACTACAGGAGAACCTTATAAAATTAATGAATAATGATCGTTACAGCAATTCATTATCGGGTGGTACCGGAACAAAAGACAGTGTGAATATCCGCTTTTCGTGGTTTAAAAGTGTATTGAATAAGAGTATAAACGGCATAAAAATAAGAATAAGCGATGATAACAAAATTGAAGATATCGAACTTTAAATCGCACCAGAACACGGAGCTGAATACAGGTGCTTTGACTTTATTGTCAGGGGTAAATAGCTCTGGAAAATCAAGTGTATTACAGGCTCTTTTATTGCTACGTCAGAGTTTTAAAAAAGGCAGATTAAGTGCAGGTCTCGATTTAAATGCACCCTTGTGTGACATAGGTAAGGGATTAGATGCCTTAAATCAGTTTTCAGAAAACGAGATTATTAACTTTGATTTACACATTGACAATACCCAACAATTTGTTTTTGAATTTAATGTAAATAACCGATATGAAGATACTTTAATTCCAAACAAAGTCAAGTTGACATTAAACGAGACATTATTAAACCTACCATTATTTACTAACAACTTCCAGTATCTCAGCGCAGGACGTATTGCCGGCATTGATCTATATCCCATGGACAGTTATGCTGTAGAGACAGAAAAACAGCTATCAGTAAACTATGGGCAAGGCGAACTTGTGGCACACTTCCTGGAATATTATGGTAATCATAGGGATTTCAATATAAAATCAGATCTGCTTTTGCACAAAACCTCCACAAGTAGAAAATTATTGGATCAGACTATTGCATGGGAAAATGAAATCAGTCCACGTATTACCATGACACCCAGAAAAGAAGCTGATAAAGTAACAATTGATTATGGTTACAAAGGTGTTGGTAGTCATGCACCTACTAAGGATTTAAAACCTAAAAATATTGGATTTGGTATATCCTATTCGTTATCAATTGTTGTTGCCCTATTATCTGCACAACCCGGAGCATTACTTATTATAGAAAATCCGGAGGCACACTTGCACCCGCATGGTCAATCCAAATTGGCTGAATTAATAGCACTTACAGCTATGAGCGGTGTTCAAATTTTTATTGAATCGCATAGCGACCATATTTTTAATGGTATTCGTAAAGCTATACATGCTAATAAAATCAATAAAGAAAAAGTAAAGATTCACTATTTTGAACTGGATGAGCAAAACGCCACGAAAAGTACTGAAATTCAACTTTCTGATAAGGGTCGAATTTTGAATACTGAAAAAGGATTGTTCGATCAGTTTGATGATGATTTGGACGAATTATTAGGATTGTAGCTATGGAGATACTTATCAATGAATTATCGTTAAAGGGTCAGTTTGATACAGTTGAAGAGTTTGTATCAGTTGCATTAACTCCATTATTATCTATTCTTCAACAATATGATACATCACGAGATTTACTGTTTAGAAAATATGACTTATATGATTGTAGAGTTACACCAACGATTACACTTCATAACTTATTTAAAGGGGTATACTCCAGAACTTGTGACGAAATACGAAGATCTAAATCACAATTAGCCGCTTTAATAGATAAACCCTACTGGCAGGATAATAGAAAACATAATAATCCAGACACATATAAATTCAACACAAATGATATTTATGACTCCTCTTTGGCAGAAAGTTGCGAAAGAGACAGAGTTGTTATGTCCTTTATCAGTGATGATTTTGACAATATCACTCTTGATATTGACAAAAACGCTTCCAATTTGATTGTAGATAACCTTTTTGCAAAAGAGCATTTTTACAATCTGGTGCGAGTGCGAGGGATTATAGTTGATTTTGCATTAACTGATACTACACTCTTCAAAAAGACTCATTTAGTCAGTCAAGGTCAACTAGTTTACAAAGAACTTAGGACAAAATGTTATTGGTATTTAGATAACCTACATAGAGATCATTATGAAGTTTTTGATTCAAATGAAAATCATGTCGGTATAAGTGATTTATTAGGTAATGTAGATTCTACAATGCGTATAATCGGACGTAAATTATGAAATTACAATTTAAGGAACAAGCTTTTCAGTTACACGCCGTAAAAGCGGTGGTGGATGCATTTGCAGGACAAACCTTGCAAACTGCAAAGTTTACACTGGAACGCACCAAAGAGATATTACGCAAATCGAAAAATGCCGAGACAGGTGCACAGAATCTGGGCTTTGAGCAAGAGATAAACGAAAGTATCGGTTATCGAAACCGCCCGATTAATATCACCGAATCGCAGGTACTACAAAATATCCAAACCGTTCAGCTACAAAATGAACTGATAGAAAGTCAATCCATTGAACGCCCGAGAGGAGAAAAATCGGGCTTTCACCTGACCATAGAAATGGAAACGGGTACCGGGAAAACCTATACCTATATCCGTTCCATGTACGAGCTTCACAAGCATTACGGATGGAGTAAATACATTATCATTGTGCCGTCCATAGCCATTCGTGAGGGAGTATTCAAATCATTTGAAGTGACACAATCGCACTTTCAGGAAATATACGGACATAAAATAAAGCCCTTTATCTACAATTCAGCACGTCCGCAAGACATTGAAAACTTTGCTGCCGATAGTCGCATTAGTGTAATGATTATCAATACACAAGCATTCAATGCACGTGGCGAAAATGCCCGACGTATTGATATGGAGCTGGATCAGTTTGGTTCACGCAAACCGATAGAAATCATTGCCCAGACCAATCCAATTCTTATTATTGACGAACCGCAAAGTGTGGATGGAAAACAAACCTTGGAATCCATGCAGAAATTCAATGCGCTGTTTACCTTGCGCTATTCGGCAACGCACAAAGAAATGTACAATCAAGTCTATCGACTCGATGCCTTGGATGCCTACAATCAGAAATTGGTAAAACGCATCAAAGTAAAAGGTATTAACCTCAAGGGCTCCACCGGAACAACCGGATACCTGTATTTGGAAAAAATTGAAATAAGTCCGGGGAAACCACCGGTGGCAGTAGTGGAACACGAAATACGCAAAGGCGACAGCATTAAACGGGTACGTGAGAAATTGACCAAAGGAGATAATCTGCATGAACTGTCCGGTGGAATGCCGGCTTATAAAGGTTGTAATGTCCTGAATATTGATGCCTATCTGGGCAAAGTGGAAATTGGCAATCAGGTGCTTTACCCGGGCGAAGCTGTAGGCGATATGAACGAAAAGGATTTCCGACGTATTCAGATACGTGAAACCATACTTTCGCATCTCGAAAAGGAAAAACAATTGTATGCTAAAGGTATCAAGGTACTGACTTTGTTTTTTATCGACCATGTGGAAAAGTACCGCCAGTATGACGAATTGGGCGTTGAAATCCCCGGCGAATACGCTCAGATATTTGAACAAGAATATGCAGCCATTCGGAGCGAATTCATGGATTTGTTTCAACAGCAATACAACGAATACTTGCACAAACACACGATTAAAGAAAGTTATAGAGGGTATGAACCAAGCAACTATTTTGCTTACCTCGACCGTGATGATGCTTCGCATATTCACAGCGGCTATTTTTCTATCGATAAAAAAAGCAAACGGGTTATTGATTCAACAGTGAAACGTGGGAGTGACGAAAGCGATGACCAAAGTGCTTATGAACTGATTATGAAAGACAAAGAACGCCTGTTGAGTTTCGACGAACCGGTACGTTTTATTTTCTCACACTCGGCATTGAAAGAGGGTTGGGATAATCCTAATGTTTTTCAGATTTGTGCATTGAAGCATTCCGATGCAACCATTCGTCGTCGGCAGGAAGTGGGTCGTGGTATGCGACTTTGTGTAAATTTAGACGGTGTGCGTCAGGATTATGATATCATTGGCGATGAAGTTCAGGAAATAAATGCACTCACCGTTATAGCCAGCGAAAGTTACGAAACATTTGCCAAAGGACTGCAAAACGAAATTGCCGACAACTTGAAAGAGCGTCCACAAAAGGCAGATTTCGAATTCTTTCTGGGCAAATTGCTGACTAATGACCAAGGTGAAAGTGTAAGATTAACCAAGCAACAAACAGAAAAATTGGTTCTGAAACTGGCCATTGGCGGAATCATTAACGAAGAAAATAAACTAACCGAAGCGGGTCGCGAAGCCATTGCACAAGGGCAAATTCCACTTCCTGAGGAATTGAAAAAATACAGTGCGGCCATTGGTGGCTTGCTCAACGGCTTATCGTCGGGCGAAATCCCTAAAATTGATAATGACCGAAGTACGCAAAGCATTGCGCCCAACAAGAATTTCCACAAAGCGGAATTTCAGACTTTGTGGAGCAGAATCAACCTGAAAACGGTGTACGAAGTGCATTTCGACAGTGAAAAATTGATTGAAGAAGCAGTAATCCATATCAATGCCAACCTCACCATTTCAGAACGGTATTACGAGGTTAAAAGTGGTGAATTAACCGAAAGTACCAAAACCGAACTGGAAAAACACGAAGGTATAAAACAAACAGCTCGTTCAGTAAAAAAACTGAATACGGAACTTTATAGCGATACTCGTTACGATATTGTTGGCGAAATTGTTACGCTGACAAACCTCACACGCAGAAGTGTCGCCAGCATTTTGAGCAAAATAAAAGAGTCGCGTTTTCTGCTTATTGGCAAAAATCCCGAAGAGTTTATTGCCAAATGTAGTACCATTATCAACGAAGTAAAGTCGCAGCTCATTGTAAACCACATTAGCTATCACAAAACGGACGAACGCTTCGATGCAGCCACGGTGTTTGGTAATGATAGTCGCGCTGTGCTGCAAAGCGACTTGCTTAAACACCATATCTACGATTACCTGATAACGGACTCAAATATCGAAACGGAATTTGCCAAACAATTAGACACCGCCGAAGAAGTGATGGTATATGCCAAACTCCCGAAATCGTTCTACATAACTACACCAGTAGGCAAATACTCACCCGACTGGGCAATAGTGTTCAATCAGGACAAGGTGCGTAATGTGTATTTTATTGCCGAAACAAAAGGAACTGAATCAGACCTGAACCTACGTGGCGTAGAAAAACTCAAAAAACATTGTGCCGAAGTCCACTTCAACCAGATTAGCAACGACGAAGTGAAATACCATGTGGTGAAGAGTTACGAGGGAATGTTGGATTTGGTGGGGATGAAATAAGAAATAATTGACGGTGTAAATCAAAAACAACGAACTATTTTACATAAGATTCTACATCTAAAATAATTGCGTAACTTTGCAAAAAATACGATAATTTATATGGATAATACGCTTAGGGATATTTTAAAAACAAAAATAAATTCACTTAAAGAGCTCAGATTTCAGGAATTTATAAATCGTTTATATACTATTTGTTATGGGGAAAATTTCGTCGTTGTAAAACAAAAACAAGACAAAGGAAGTGATGGAATTTTAAATAATTCTATTGGGATAGGCGCTTAGAGCGCACTGTTTAAATGATTATCAGAGAGCATTTTATGTAGTATGAAAATCACATTTGTGGTTCAATTCTGCTATATCTTTGAATAAATAGTTAATATTACAATTGCCTCCCCGTTTACG
>JBBQMQ010000113.1:0-10426 GCA_038329115.1 Bacteroidales bacterium | reverse complement strand
ATCCCAAAAAAGAATGTATCTTTGCACCCGCAATCAAGCAGCATGCGGCTGTGGCGTAATTGGTAGCCGCGCCAGACTTAGGATCTGGTGCCGAGAGGCGTGGGGGTTCGAGTCCCTTCAGCCGCACGAAAAATCCCGATAATCTAACGATTGTCGGGATTTTTTTATTGGGAGAAATATTTTATCTCAGCAGAACCTTATCCACCTCTTTTTTTTAACAACAATTCATTGCTATTTTAAAACCAATCTATTATTTTTGCAACACATTAATCTGAAAATTATGCATGCTACCTATCAATTTTCATCGGCTCAGGAAATCTCGAAAGAGGTAATTGATGCCATTAAAGCAAAGTTCAAATCGAAAGCAATAACCATTGTGGTGGAAGAGAATGAAGATGAAATTGAACTTGCCGATGAAATGAAATCCATATTGAATGACCGTTTGAACGAAGATGAAGCTACTTATCTGACTGCAAATGACTCCATCGACCGTTTAAAAGACAAGTATGGCGTATAAGATAGTTTCTCCACGAGCCCAACAGGAAATTGAAGATGCTATTGATTATTATTCGCTGAATAGCTCCAATGCTCCTTCTGATTTTATCGAATCGCTTAAAGAAACCTATTGGATTTTATCTCTGAATCCCTATTTCAGAGTTTGTTACTCAACCATACGAACTATTCCGCTGTCCAAATTTCCATATTCGCTTTTTTATGTGATAAACCAGAAAGAGCATAAAGTAAAAATTCTTTCTTGTTTCCATACCAAACTTCATCCGAAACGAAGACCGAAGAAGTAACTGAAAAATCCCGATAATCGAACGATTGTCGGGATTTTTTTATTGGTTTGAGGGCTGATTGCAAATCCGACCGGACAGGATTGAAAATCCTTATAAAACATACAGTTGGGATAACATTTCCCAACAACCAGCACCATTCTTTTTACGTTTAAGCTAGTTTATATGTCCGCGAGGACTGGTGTTTTTTATTTTAAATTCATCAAATTCTATTTCAATTTTGTCGTTTCGATATTTAATCATGTTTGGTTTTATTGTTAAACAAGTATCAACTAGAGGATTCCCGTTTTTGTAGATTCTTATTGGTGCTTTTAATATATAATTAAGCCTCCTTGTTCCTAGTTCACAATCATATTCATATGAATTTTCTATTACAAATTGTTGATTTTTTATAGTATCATAACAATCAATTTTCATTGATGTGGAAATATCATCACCAATATATTTTCTACCATAATTAAATATTGCAGGGATATTACTTTCATAACTAAAAATCACATCATCTAATTTATGAATCGCAATTATATATGTACTTCTAGTATCTTCTTTTTCAAAGGATATTTTACCTTTATATATGTATTCTTGTAGGCAAAAAGAGTCATCGTCACATTCATTGTGTTGATTAAGAATAAAAAAAATGTTACATGCTATAAAGATTAGAAATAGAATTACAGAAATTAAAATCCTTTTTTTCTGTTTTATAAATAAATAAGTGTTGATTACAATTATACTTAACACAATGAAAAGCTCTAAAAATGGATCTATTTCATTTAAGTCAAACTTATAATTTTCAACTATAATCCAAGTATTAAAAATGCATATATTCACTAGAATTATAGTGTTTATTACAAATAATATGTACTCAATAATTCGTTTCATAGTACGGTTTTAATATGTCCAGTCCCTTCGGTTGTATACTTTCTTCATTCAATGAATGAAGTTGAGCACTGCCACTGGGATTTGCAAATCCCAGTTTTTGTATTCTTTGGATTTTCAATCCACTTTTCTATTTGAATTGTTTATTTCGGATTGAAAATCCTTATAAAACATACAGTTGGGATAACATATCCCAACAACCAGCACCATTCTTTTTACGTTTAAGCTAGTTTATATATCCGCAAGGATGGGGTTATATTATTCTGAAGAATCAAATAGTTTATTAGCATCAATTACAAAACCATAACCAGGGGCAGATAAGTCATCAATAAAATTAAAGGATCTAATATCTTTTCCAGTTAACAGTTTTGAAATATCACCATTTAAATGCTTGTATAATATCAATCTTCCAAATCTATTAAATTGAAGAATTGTTTCATCTGCCGATTTAATAACAGTATTATCTAATTCAAAAGAAAACAATATCGCTTTATTGCGATAATATGGATTAATTTTAATGCTTTTTTTAATAAAACTATAAACACTTTCAGGAGCTTCTATACTATGAGAAGTCTTCAATGCACATTGAAGATTTGTATTCATTCTGGTGCAAATTACAAATAAAGAAACAACAACAATTAAAAAAAATACTTTATACGTTATTTTCATTTGTTTTATATTTTGATGGTGTTGCCTTTGAATAATTCGTCGGTAAATGCATCGACTTGGTAAAGGGGGATTTGGGGTATAGTTTTTTATTTATATTGACAGTACGATCTAACTTTAAAATATGTAGGATTTTTAATCAAGTTTGTCATACTGGTCTTTTTCATCTTTGTATAGTTTTTTTACCCAAAAAGATAAAAGAATAACAAAAATACCTATAATTATTCCACCAAAACCAGTTAGTTTTCCTTCATGAATATTACCTAATCTGTCTGCAGTAAAGCCTACCGAAAAAAAGTTTGTCATTTGCAAACATAAACCTATTAACAGAATAGATATTCCTAAAATTAAGGTAACCCAATATAAAGATTTCAGCATTCTCATTTGAAGATATTTGTTGATGTTTTTTGAAACAGAAAATATACTTGTTTTTTGCATAATAAAGAGTGCAAATATATTTCAAACTCTTTATCCCCCCTTTAGGGGGTTGGGGGTCTCCTATTGCCACACCGCTACACCAGCCACATCCAATTCTTTCGAACCGAAAATGATTTTGGCAGTTGCGGGAATATTGATGTTTACTTTTACGGACGAATAATTAATCGCCACCCAGAAACCATCGCGCCAGTTCACCATCACGCCTTCGGGTTGTTCGTTGGTGCTGATGCCGGCGGCATCAAAGGCTTTTTTCAGAATTTCCTTTTCCAGCTTGCCGTTGTCGGTGTCCGTTCCCACGTAGGTCACGCTTCCTTTGCCCACGCGGCGGTGAACTACCGAAGCTTTTCCGGCATAGAACTGGTCGGCATACGTTGCCCATGTTTCGGTTCCAGCGTACGGTTCCAAAATATCGCCCCACTTGTTCCAAACGTATTTTTCACCGTTGAAAGCCACGTTGGCTTTAGTTTCGGGGTTGAGTTCGTCAAACATACTTATTTTAGCTCCGATCAGTCCGGCAATGGCGTCGCCCCACGGTGCTTCGAAGAAATGTGAGTTGCGGTCTTTCAATCCCGTGCGGCAGGTCAGAATCAGCTGTCCGCCGTTGTCCACGTATTTTTTCCATTTGGCTACCAATTCCTTGTCCACAAGTTGGTATGCCGGAGCCACCACCACGGGATAAGCCGATAAATCACGGTCTTCGCCCACAATATCCACCGGAACGCAAAGCGATTTCAGGGCAGAATAATATTTGGTAATGTGGTTCATTTCGTTCCACTGGTAGGTTTGAGGCAGCACTTCGGTGTCCCACACGTTATCGGGATTGAACAGCAAAGCGGTTTTGCGGGTAGCGTATTCAGCAGGCATCATCGCATTCGGTTTATAAAGTTTGCGCAAATCGCGTATTTCCTTCATAAACTGACTGTATTGCTGTCCGCCAAAAAGTTCGGTCACGCCATCGATTCCCACCATTCCGTAATGAAATTGTTCGCCACCAAACAGCGGCTGACGGAAACGGTACGAACAAATAAAATCCAGTCCGCCTGCAAACGAATTCCACAGCCAGGCGCGAATCACGCCGGGATACGGAAGCGGATTGTACGTTCCCCAGTTCACCTGACCTGGTTGAAGTTCCATCACGCCGGTAACGCCTTTGAGTGGGCGGAAAAAGTCATTCGACCACGAAATACGCCACGGATCACCCAAGCGGAAACCCTGATCGCCCAGCCCTTTTGAATAACCGGCCACCGGATACATGGTGTACGAAATAAAATCGAGGTCTTTGTTTCTCCACGGATCAATATCGGTGTGGATATGCATAAAATTGGTGGTTACAAACTGCGATTTCGCCGCATTTTCGCGAATGGTATTGTATTGCATCGAAATAAATCCGGCACATTCGTCGGCAAAAAACCGCTTGAAATCAACCAATGACGTGGTGCTTCCCGGACCGGCATTGAAGCGCAATTTGTTTGGAATGTTTATCTGACTAAAATCGGAATACACACCCGACCAAAACGCCGTTCCCCAGGCATTATTCAGGTTATCGATGGTTTTGTATTTGTTTTTCAACCAACCTCGAAAACTGTTTTGTGCTGCCTGACTGTAATCGTAAGCCCCGTAATGCGACGGTTCATTGTCGATTTGCCAGCCCCAAATGCGTTTGTCGTTGCCGTAATGCTTTGCCATAGCTGCTACCATTTTGGTAACCATTTCGCGGTATTTCGGACTGGAAAACGAACCGTGAGTACGCGTGCCGTGTTCGGCAGTTTGTCCGCTTGCCAGTTCAATCAGAATTTCGGGATATTTGCGCGTCAGCCAAACGGGCGGTGTGGCAGACGAAGTACACATAATTACTTTCAGATTGTGTTTGGCAGCCAGTTCCACAGCTTTATCAAGCCATTTAAAATCAAACTGACCTTCGGCGGGTTCCATTTGCGCCCAGGCAAACTCGGCCATGTGCGTGAATTCGAAACCCATATCCGCCATTTTTTTGAAATCGCGGTCCCATTGGTCGGGATTCCACGCTTCGGGATAGTAATAAACGCCGGTTTCAACCATTTTCTCGGGCTTGAAAAAACCCTGTGCTTTCGAAACTGTTGCAACTGCAATCAGCAAGCCGATAAAAAGTGCTTTTTTCATAAATTCAAGTGTTGAATTGATTAAATTTAATGATGCAAAACTAACTATAAAAGTTGAAAGTTTATTCAAAGTCAATAACAATTCGTTTGAAAATTTCAGTAAACGAAAATAAGTTCAATTCAGGTTTGTTTCAATAAAAATCAGTACTTTTGTAATCAGAAAAAAACAAAAACAAAATAAAATGGAAAACCAGGAAAACCAATTAAACATCGAACTTTCGCCCGAAGTGGCCGAAGGTATTTATTCAAATCTTGCCATCATTTCACATTCAACTTCCGAATTCGTAATTGATTTTGTACGTATTATGCCCGGTACGCCTAAAGCTAACGTAAAATCGCGCATCATCCTTACTCCGGAACACGCAAAACGTCTACTTTTTGCAATTCAGGAGAACATTGCTAAGTACGAGCAGCAAAACGGAAAAATTAAAGTTCCCGATAATGGGTTTGTACCACCAATACCCATGGCATTTGGCGGCGGAGAAGCGTAAAACTTTAATTTACCATAAAAAAAGGTCGGCATAAATGCCGACCTTTTTTTAAAAACATTATTTAATTAATTAGATAATAAAACAGTTCATTCCTGATTAATTATTCATGATTGCCTTTCTTAAACCACATAAACCAAATCGGATTGTAATATTCATCTGCCTGAGCAGTCTGAGCATTTTGATCGATTTTTGGAGGATGAGGAAGCAAAACATCATTACCCGCTTTCCAATTCACCGGAGTCAACACCTTATCCCTGTTTGCAATCTGCAGCGCAGTAACCATTCTGACTAATTCATCTGTACTTCTTCCAACATTCATTGGATAAAAATAGATAGCCTGAATAATATCATTAGGATCAACAATAAAAACTCCTCTTACACTTTTGGTCGAATTTGTTTCTGGATGAATCATTCCATATTCTTTTGAAATAACAATGTTCTCATCGTCCACCAATGGAAATTTAATTTTAACAGGTTCTCTGTCTTTTAATTTAACCATTTCCAGTGCTTTTTTCCATTGAACATGAGCTGAAAGCGCACCTACCGAGACAACCACAAGCTGAACTCCTAATTTATCAAATTCAGGTTGCAAATTGGCCAATTCCAAAACTTCAGTTGAACATACAGGTGTAAAATCCTGTGGGTGACTGAGCAAAATTTTCCATTTATGTCCATAATCTGATGGGAAGTTAATAGTTCCATTTGTTGATTCTGCAGTAAATGAGGGCGCCAATTCCCCTATTAAGGGAATTCTGAAGTTTCTGTCTTCATCTGATTTTACTTTGTTGGCAGTTGTGCCAGCCTGTGAAAATCCTTGTAAAAAAAAGAAGACAACCATAACTAACAATAATAACGGTTTTTTCATAACAATTGTAATTTTAATTAATAGTAAGTAGTTTGAGAAAATTATCAATTCATTATTTTGACCATTTAAACATTGGTATGCTATATTAGTTGTGGGGTCTAAGATTTATTTTGGATTATTATATTAATTCAGTCTGGAATTATATTAAAATTGTAATGATTTTATTTTTGAGGATTGTGAAACAAAAATAACAACGGGATATTCAGCCGCTTACTCCATGCATTTACTTCTGATGGTCTTTTTCGTACATCGGAGCCCGTGAATTAAAAGCTGTGATTGGGTATTTCCCGATTGTAATTTTTTATTTCGAGGTATCACTCTTCACTTTTTTATAGCCATAACCAATTCTGTTATCATCAGTTATAAAATACAGTTGAATGGTATCTGATGTCATTTTGAAATAGCTGAAACCTAACGATGACAATGAAAAAATTGTTCGTTTGTTACCTTCTATCGCTCTGGGATAACCTCCGGTTCCGGTAACTATATAGTCAGTATACTCATTTTTGTATTTAGCATGTTCAAAATTGTGATCGTGTCCACAAATGTAAAAATCTACTTTGTATTGATCAAAAAGTGGTTTGATGAGCTTTATCATTTCATACGTATCTCCATGAAAAGTACTTGCAGAAAGCACTGGATGATGCCCGGTGACAATTATCCATTTTTCAGTTGATTGCTGCAATAATTTCCGGAACCATACATACTGTACTATTGAATCGAGCTGAGTAGTGTCTGATAAATTCCGGTAAGAGTTTATTAATCCCTGTGTATCCAATACAACAAATCGGGCAGAAATTCTATCGTTAATTGGCTGGCTAAAACTATAATATCTGTTGGGCATTTTCCAGTATTTACTTAGTGAGGAATATTCCACCTCAGCATCCGGGTTTCCATAATAATCGTGATTCCCAAGTGCCGGATACCATGGAACCTGCAAAGCACTATCGTTGTATATTTTTTCAAAATTATCTGCCCATAATGGATCTGAAACACTCTGAACACCGCTATATTGAAAATTATCCCCACAAGTCAAAATAAATTTAATACCAACGAGTTTCGAAATGGAGACCATTTCTTTAGCCACATTCTTTTGTCCAAAATTACCTGTAAATCCCCAGTCGCTGAGAACAAAAAAATTAACTGAGCTGCTGTCCTGGTGACGCAAAGAATCCTGAGCGAGAGGAAAAGTGGAATGGTGATTTCCAAAAGTATCAAAACAGGAAGCAAAACACAATGCTGCGATTACAGGAATCGCAACTTTAATTAAAATGATCTTTAATTTTCGGTACAATAAACGTCTCATATTTAAAATTTACATGTTCTTTTTTCTATTGCAGCAATACAAATCTCCAGAGTTTATTCTTCCATTCGTCTCCGGCATAATCTATTCCAATTCTTGTAAAAGTCTTAAAGTCAGCCATTTCTTTTGTATCTTCAATCCAGATTTTATTTGAGGTTATCAGATTTTCGCCATAAAAAGTTTTATCTATTTTCAATTCTCTGCCAACTTTGCCTGAACCAATAATATTGTCAATTCCCCGGATTAAAACAGCCTCGGGATGATTTTCAGTTCCTGTAACTACATTAAGCATCCAATACATACCATAAATCAGATAAACATATACATTTCCGCCTTCAGCGTACATAATTTCCGTACGAGGCGTCCTGCCTTTACTGGCATGACAGGCTTTATCTTCTACACCCAAATAAGCTTCGGTTTCGGTTATCCGATAACGACTTTCTTTTCCATCATCCCATCTTCGAACGAGAATTTTGCCAAGTAATTTCTCAGCAACGGTTACTGCATCCCGATTATAAAACTCAGTTTCCAATCTTTTCATAATACAAACATAGTTATTTTCGGACAAAAGAAGCGGTTTAATTGACTTAAAAAAGACGTTTAAAAAAAAGATGTTCAATTGTTTGGTATTCCAAAGAAAAAGAGTATTTTTGCAGTCCGTTTATTATCACAGTGTAAAAGTACGTCTTGTTGTGTGTAAATATCCTATTTTGTGCCGATTAGCCTCTTCCAAAATGAGATTGAAACAAATGAAACGACTGAATTATTAATTAAAAACATTTTTAAAAAGTGGATACGTTAAGTTATAAAACCATTTCTGCCAACAAAGCTACAGCGCAGAAAGAATGGGTAGTTGTGGATGCTACCGATTTGGTATTGGGACGTATGGGCACCAAAGTTGCAAAACTTTTGCGTGGAAAATACAAACCAAATTTTACTCCTCACGTTGATTGTGGTGATAATGTGATTATTATCAATGCTGATAAAGTTCAATTAACAGGTAATAAATGGAATGATCGCATTTACCTTAGCCATACAGGCTATCCGGGTGGACAACGTGAAATTACTCCAGCTAAATTGATGGAAAAAAGTCCTGAAAAGCTGATCAAAAAAGTAGTAAAAGGCATGTTACCAAAAAACCGTTTAGGAGCAGTATTATTGGGTAATTTGTATGTATTTGCGGGTGCAGAACACAACATGCAAGCTCAACAACCAAAACAAATCGATTTAAACTCACTTAAATAATCAGTATGGAAGTAATAAATGCCTTAGGAAGAAGAAAAGCGGCAGTTGCTCGTGTTTTCGTGAGCGAAGGAAATGGAACAATCACTATCAACAAACGTGACATTTCAGTATACTTTCCATCACCAATTCTACAATATATTGTTAAACAACCCCTTACAAAACTTGGTGTTGTTGAGAAATATGATATCAAAGTAAATCTTGATGGAGGTGGCTTCAATGGTCAAGCCGGAGCACTGCGTTTGGCAATTGCTCGTGCGTTGGTGAAAATCAACCCGGAAGACAAACCATCTTTAAAAGCTGACGGATTCATGACTCGTGATCCACGTGAAGTGGAACGTAAAAAACCAGGACAACCAAAAGCTCGCAAAAGATTCCAGTTCTCAAAACGTTAATATATTTGCCCCCCAACCCCCTAAAGGGGGAGATTTGGTTAGTATATGTTTAGTATCTAAATCTGTAAGATCTATTCTCGTTCTCTTAACTTCCCCCTTTAGGGGGTTAGTGGGCAAATAGCTACTTACTAATTGATCAATTACAGAAAGTAAACAAAATTAAAACAACAAAAATGTCTAGAACAAATTTCGAAGAATTATTAGAAGCCGGTTGCCACTTTGGTCACTTGAAACGCAAATGGAATCCTGCTATGGCTCCTTACATTTTCATGGAGCGTAACGATATCCACATTATCGATTTGCACAAAACAGTTGTGAAAATTGACGAAGCTGCGGCTGCATTGAAACAAATTGCTAAATCAGGACGTAAAATTCTTTTCGTTGCAACAAAAAAACAAGCTAAAGACGTAGTAGCCGAAAAAGCACTTGCTGTTGGAATGCCATATATTACAGAACGTTGGGCAGGTGGTATGTTAACCAATTTCCCTACAATCCGTAAAGCGGTTAAAAAAATGACCACTATTGACAAAATGGCAACAGATGGTACTTTTGATAATATCTCAAAACGCGAAAAATTACAAATTACACGCCAACGCGAAAAACTGGAAAAAAACTTAGGTTCGATTGCTGATTTGACCCGTTTGCCTTCAGCACTTTTTATTGTTGATGTAATGAAAGAACGTATTGCTGTTTTAGAAGCTCAACGGTTGGGTATTCCTGTTTTTGGTATTGTTGATACCAACTCAAATCCAACAGGAATTGATTTCATTATTCCTGCAAATGACGATGCTACAAAATCTGTTGACGTAATTCTTACAGCAATGATAGCAGCTATACAGGAAGGTTTGGAAGAACGCAAAGTAGAAAAAGTTGATACTGAAACTGCTGACGCACCGGATGTAAAAGAAAAGAAATCGCGGATTACTAAAAGACCAAGAACTCAAAAAGAAGATGAAGAAGCGTTGAATGCTAACGTTGTTACAAAATTCATCAAAGAAGAAGAATAGAAAATACAGCCCCCCAACCCCCCGAAGGGGGGCTTATTGATTCTTAAATAGCAGAGTTACCGATATATTAATTGTCTGTAACTCTTTTTTGATACAGTAAAAAC
The DNA here is from genome assembly GCA_038329115.1 of Bacteroidales bacterium. Taxonomy (GTDB): domain Bacteria; phylum Bacteroidota; class Bacteroidia; order Bacteroidales; family Paludibacteraceae; genus Paludibacter. The sequence continues at coordinate 104 of JBBQMQ010000113.1, read as the reverse complement.
TTTAAAATATAAACTTTAAAAAGCCTTAACCCACAGGTTTTCCCCCTCCGGGGGAATAAAAGGGGGCTAAATTATGGCAGTAACAATGGCAGAAATTTCAAAAT
>JBBQMQ010000112.1:0-10465 GCA_038329115.1 Bacteroidales bacterium | reverse complement strand
TAATAAGACACTCATATAAAATATATATTATATGGGGGGGGGTGGGGGGCCGGACCCCCCCACACCAACCCCACTCCAAAAACATAAATTACTGATTGTCATTCTGAACGAAGTGAAGAATCTAGCTGAAAAACAAGGTATTCTAAGTTTACCGGACAATAGTGATATTCAATCTCTGTTTTTTTTATAATATTCTGGTTATCAATTTTGCAATTTTTTCCAGATAAATAACATCTGCCTCGTCAAGGACATTGTAGCGTTCGCTGTCAACATCCAATACTCCGGTGACTTTGCCATTTTTATCAAAAACAGGAACAACAATTTCGGAAACAGAGCTGCTGCTGCAGGCAATATGTCCGGGAAATTTTTCCACATCCGGGACTAAAATGCTTCTGGCTTCTTTGCAGGCTGTTCCACAAACTCCTTTTCCAAACTTAATTCGGGTACAGGCAATCGGTCCCTGAAACGGTGCAAGCACCAGTTCTTCGTTTTTAATCCAATAAAAACCTACCCACAACCAACTGAATGTTTCTTTCAAGGCTGCGGAAATATTAGCCAGATTGGCCGTTAAATCAATTTCGCCTTCAATCAGCGATTCCAACTGTGGAATCAGAGTTTCGTAGACTTCTTTCTTATCTGCTCCTTTTGAAATTATTAATTCTTCAGCCATGATTTTTTTAAAATTAATGGATTCACTCTGGTGATAGTGAAAAAAGTATTTCAGTGGAATTTGCCGAATTTTATAATTGCTTTCGAGGATGGTTTAAACTCCGGTTTACCAATTTTTTTAATTTGTGCGTTTGTCAATTTCGGAACAAATACGATCGAAAATTTCTTCAATTGCTCCCATTCCTTCAATAGCAGCATATTTTCCAAGCTTTTTATAAAAATCTTTTACCGGAAAGGTTTGTTCTTCATACACTTGCAATCGTTTTTTTATCGTTTCCAGATTGTCATCAACACGTCCTGAATTCGCTCCACGATAAAGTAATCTGTTCAGCAATTCAGTTGTTTCGACATGTAAATCAAGAAAAATATTTGTTTCTTTACCACGCGCAGTCAGATTTATCTCTAAAGCTTCGGCTTGTGCTGTTGTGCGGGGAAAACCGTCTAATATTATGCCATTATATTTGTCAGTTTTAGTTTCAAAAGCATTCATAAGCATGTCGATAATGACCTCGTCGGGAACCAACTTTCCGTCGGCAATATATGTCTTCACCGTTTTACCAAATTCAGTTTCATCCTCAATCTCTTTACGGAGTAAATCACCTGTAGAGATATGTTTAAGATTATACTTCTCTGCAATCAAATCGCTTTGAGTACCTTTTCCACAGCCCGGAGGGCCAAAAAGAATAATTGTCATACGCAGTTAATTTAAGAAATTTAGTAGTTATATTTTTAGTAATTGTTCATTTTGTATTTCGTAATTTTTGCTCAAAACTGAATGATATAATTAAAAATGCGTTAGAAATGCAATATTAGTTAATTATTATCATATTCTGTGCATTAAAGGCAAGAAAAAAAGTTGAGAACTAAATTATTCAGTGATTTGAAATTCTATTTCACCAATTTCATTTCTGAATCCGAAGGGTTTACCAATTTTTGTATGGATTTAACTTCAACATGGAATTGTAATATTTCGGATCTCCTGTTACTTCCCGACCAATCCATAGAGGTTTTATAAAATGTTCTTCTTCGAAACTTAGCTCTATTTCCGCAACAACTAATCCTTGGTTATCTCCAAAAAATTCATCGACTTCGAAGGTGTGTTCGCCTGATTTCACCAAGTAACGGGTCTTATCAATAATGCCGGGTTCGCACAATTTGAGAAGCGATTCCACTTCTTCAACCGGTATTTCTTTTTCCCATTCGTACCGGCTTGCTCCCGAAGCATTAGCTATTCCTTTAATGGTAATAAATCCCTGATTCCCCTTTATTCTTACTCGTACAGTTCGTTCCGGGATTGATGACAAATAACCCTGCGTAATGTGTGTTTCTTTGTATGCATCCTTTTTAAAATCACCTGTAACCAGAAATTTTCTTTCTATTTCTTGTGCCATATTATTTTGTTGGTTCTACCACGAATCGTGTGGGTGATTATTTTTGTTTAATATAAATAAGGTTAGTTTACAGGGGCTTATTTTTCTAAGGTTAAAAAGATGAAAAAATAAGGTTTCTAAAAAATATAGCATAATTATCTGATTTGAATATAAATAGGGTCTTTAAAACCTTATTTTTGAAATTAACCTTAGTAGAATAAAGTACCCACACAATCTTAACCTTATTAAATATGTAAAAACGAAACCCACACGATTCACAGAAGAACCATTTTGATTATTTCAACTCGTTCATGTATAATGTCCAAAAATTCATCAAAAATATATAAATCTTTTGTGATTGCATGCATTTTCAGGTTGAAATAAAGAAAAGACGAAAATCTGAATATGTTGCGGATTAATAATATTAAAATATCATCATTGAAGATGATTGGTAAGATTAAATCAAACTTTATCGAAAAACAATAAAAATATTTTGTTAATTGAAAAAATAATACTTCCTTTGCACTTTAAATTTCACCCAAAATGGTGCATTAGGTTTATTAAAAATCAATTTAATTATAAAATAATGAGTATGAAAAAAAATCTTTATCAATTGATTTCCATTTGTTTGTTGGTGTTTTTTGCCACGAACATCGGAGCTCAACAAATGCAACCTCTTCCGATAGACCCCAAAGTGCGTTACGGAAAGTTAGATAACGGGTTAACGTATTATATACGGGCCAACAAAGAACCAAAACAACGTGCTGAGTTTTACATTGCACAAAATGTAGGTGCCATTCTCGAAAATGATTCTCAGAACGGATTGGCTCATTTTTTAGAACACATGGCATTTAATGGCACCAAAAATTTTCAGGGTAAAGGAATTATTAATTATCTGGAAAAAATTGGTGTAAAATTCGGCGCAGATATTAACGCTCACACCGGACTTGACGAAACTGTTTACAATCTTTCAAACGTTCCAACCATACGCGACGGCATTGTAGATAGCGCGTTGTTGGTTTTGCATGACTGGTCAAGTTTCATCTCGCTGGAAGATAGTGAAATTGATTCTGAACGTGGTGTGATTCGTGAAGAATGGCGCACCGGTGCCGGAGCTGACAGACGTATGTGGAAAGAATCGAATAAATTAAAATATCCCGGCTCACAATATGCCATTCGCGACGTGATTGGTGATACAGCCATTATCAATAATTTCGATCACAAAACCATTCGTGAATTTTATAAGAAATGGTATCGCCCGGATTTGCAGGCTATCTTAATTATCGGAGACATTGATGTTGACAAGGTGGAAGCAAAAATCAAGTCACTTTTTACAGATATTCCTAAAAAGGAAAATGCTGCGGAACGTACGATATTCCCGATACTGAACAATCAGAAACCAATTGTTTCGGTGGTAAAAGACAAAGAAGCCCGCATGACCCGTATCGAACTGGAATACAAACATGAAAAACTTCCAAACGATGTAAAACTCTCTATCAACGGTTACATGTTTAGTACCGTTAACTCGCTTATCTCTACCATGATTGGCAACCGTTTTGAAGAAATTACGCAACAAGCCGATGCGCCATTTGTTGGAGCGTATGCTTTTTACGGAGAACTGGTAAAATCGACCGATGCATTCCAATTGCTTGCTATACCGAAAGAAGGAAAAGAACTCGATGGACTAAATGCGTTATTGCTTGAAGCAGAAAAGATTAAGCGCTTTGGATTTACCAATTCAGAATTGGAACGCGCCAAAACCGATTATCTGAAAAATATTGAAAAATCGTATAACGAACGTGACAATCAGAAAAACAATGATCTGGTTGAAGAATATGTTCGTAACTTCCTGAATCAGGAACCGATTCCCGGCATCGAATGGGAATACAAAACTTTGCAAATGTTTTTACCACAGCTGAAACTCGCCATGGTGAATCAGGTTGCCAAATCGTATGTTACGGATAGCGATATGATTGTTTCGATTATGGCTCCTGACAAACAAGCAGTTATCATTCCTACCGAAGATCAGATTCGTACAGCGGTTGATAATGCCAAGAAAGCCGAACTGAAAGCTAAAGCTGAAGAAACCTTGAATAAACCGTTGATTAAAAAAGCACCAAAAGCAGGAAAAGTGGTTAAAACAGCCGAAAACAAATCGTTTGGAACAACCGAATGGACATTGAGCAACGGTGTGAAAGTAATTTTCAAACCTACCACCTTTAAGAAAGATGAAATTTTGCTTACTGCATTCAGCGAAGGAGGACTTTCGAAGGTTGCAAATCCAGCCGATCTTCCTTCTGGAACTTTAGCAGCTTCTATTGTAAGTAACAACGGATTAGGTGAATACAACCAGATAGAACTGAATAAAATCCTTACAGGCAAAATTGCATCGGTTACACCGGCCATTAGCGGCTACGAAGAAGGATTCAGCGGTAATTCTTCGGTTTCCGATTTCCAAACGATGTTGCAACTGGTTTATCTGAATTTTACAGCTCCACGCAAGGATGATAATGCATTTAAAGCCATGATGAATGGTTACCGTGCCAGTCTTGCTAATATTGCCAGCGATCCACGCAAAGCATTTTCCGATTCTGTCAGCACGATGTTGACCAATCACAATGCACGAACCGTAATCATGAATTTGAAAACGCTTGATCTGATTGATCAGGACAAAGCGTTGGCTATCTATAAAGAACGTTTCGCTACGCCGGCTGACTTCACTTTTATTTTTACCGGAAATATTGACCCTAAAAATGATACTGTAAAGAATGTTATTTGTACTTATCTCGGTGGTTTGGTATCCAAAAAAGGAGTTGAAAAATTCACTGACAATAATATTCGCAAGCCAAAAGGCAAGGTAGATAATCATTTTGCGAAAGAAATGAAAATTAAAAAAGCATCTAACTTCGTGTTGTTTAGTGCTCCAATGCTTTACAATGTAAACAATCGCACGCTGCTTACTGCTATCGGAAGTATTTTAAACATTCGTTATCACGAAAGTATTCGTGAAAAAGAAGGTGGTTCGTATGGAGTTGGTGTTCGCGGAAGTATGAATAATAAACCAATCGCTGAAGCTTCTTTGTTGATGCAGTTCGATACCGACCCTCTTAAACAGGCTAAGTTGATTTCAATTATCTATTCCGAAGTAAATGCAATCGTAGCCAAAGGTCCGCTTGCTGAAGATTTACAAAAAGTGAAAGAAAATCTATTAAAAAAATACACCGAAGATGTGGCTGAAAACGCATGGTGGCAAACTGCTGTTCAACGATATTATCAGGATAAAATCAATTTAGTGGATGATTATAAGGCATCAGTAGAAGCGCTTACGCCGGAATTGATACAGTCTACTCTGAAGAATATCGTTTCGCAGGGAAATGTATTGGAAGTGGTTATGAAACCGACGGAATAATTAGTTTAAAGTAGCAAAAAATACAGGTTGATTCTCAATGAATCAACCTGTTTTTTTTTGTATATAATTGCTAGCAATTATTTATTCCAAATCTCCCACGAAGCCACTGCCTGTTCAATAAGCATACTTTCACCGTTAAGTATTTGTGTGCCCATTTCTTTTCCATTTCTCAAAAACACCGTTTCTGCAGGATTATAAACCACATCATAAAGCAGATGGTTGGCGGTAAGAAACTGATATGGAATATCAGGACATTCGTTGTAATGAGGATAAGTGCCAACAGGCGAAGCATTTATAATCAGTTGATGTTGTGTGATTATTTCTTCGTTTAGCTGATAGTAGGTAAACATTCCTGATTGAGCTGTGCGGGAAACAAAAGTAGGTTCAATTTCCAACTTGCGAAGCGTGAAATCGATGGCTTTGGAAGCGCCACCTGTTCCAAGAATAAGGGCTTGTTTGTGGTGAGATTTTAAAAACGGGATAAGCGATTTTTCAAAGCCAATTGTATCGGAATTATACCCTCTGAGTTTCAGTTTTCCTTCTTTGCGAATGAATTTTATAACGTTTACAGCACCAATCCGGGCAGCGGTTTCGTCTAATTCATCCAGAAAACTCATCACTTTTTCTTTGTAAGGAATAGTGACGTTTAATCCGCAGAGGTCTTCAATCTCAAGTAATGCAGAAAATTCAGAAATATCCTGCAATTCATACAATTCGTATTGCGCATCAATGTTTTCCCTCTCAAATTTTTCGGTAAAAAACTTTTTTGAAAATGAATGTACAAGGGGCAGGCCAATTAGTCCGAATTTTTTCATGTTAAACTTTTTCTAATTCTTTCCAGATTTTGAATTTTCTTAGTGAAACTTAGTGTTTTTGTGCCTTAGTGGCTATTTTCTTGCCACAAAGACTCAAAGGCTCAAAGAAACACAAAGAACATTATTTAGTTCTGCTTACTTATAACCAAATCTGGAAATGTTCATTTGCGTTATTTGTGTTATTTGCGTGCTTTTGATGCAATCTCTTTGGTGGAGGTCTTCTTATTCACGGTTTTGAAAACCAACCAAACCACCAAAATTACACCAATTCCTAGAAATACGAACGACAATTCGTGGCTGTACTGATTGATAATATCGCGGTTGTTCCCGGCCAGATAACCCAGTAAAGCCAGACAGCAATTCCACAGTCCGGCACCCATTGCTGTGAAGAGTATAAAGTTCAGATAATTCATTTTGGATAATCCGGCAGGTATTGAAATAAGATGGCGAATGACCGGAATAAATCGACCTACGAAGGTAGAAGTTTTGCCATGATCATTAAAGAATGTTTCTGCTTTTTTGATTTTTTCGCTGCTCAGCATAAATAATTTTCCCACTTTGCTATCGGCAAACTTATAAACTACAAATCTTCCAAGCCACATAGACATCACGTAGTTGAAGGAGGCACCAATTAAAGCCCCAATGGTACCAAAAACAATAATCAGGAAAATGCTAAGATCACTTCCGGGTTCCATGGCTACATAAACCGCAGGTGGAATAACCATCTCGGAGGGAACGGGAAGTATAGAACTTTCGGCAGCCATCAGAGCCGTTATACTGAAATAGTTTGTATTGTTTTTGTACCAGCTTTCCACATGTTGAATAAACGAAAGCGTATCAGTTGCATTTTCTATTTTTGGTTCTACAGGTGCTGCCTGCAAAGCAATGGATGAAATAAGTAAGGCAAAAAGAAGTAATTTTTTTAGAATCATAAAATGGTTATTGTAATTTATTTGATGTGAGGTGGTTCTTTTGCTTCGGGACATAATTCCATAAACAGTCCGCCTGCGGTATCGTTTTCGTGAATGGCTAATTGAAAATACACCACTGACTTTTCGTGGTTTCCTATTTTAAAATACGCGATAGCAATGAATAGATCAATAAATTCAAGTGAGTCATCGAGTGCTTTGGCCTCCAGGTAATACTGAAGCGCAGTTTCGAAATCTGCTTTTTCCAGACAAATATTGGCAATAGCCATCAAGGTGTCCGCCTGATCGGGATCGTAAGTTATAGATCTCAGATAAGAAATGAAAGCATCGTCAATACGATCAAGGCCAATATATCCTTCGGCCAGATACACCCATGCATCGGCAGCGCTATCGTTAATAGCAAGTGCCTGAAGGGTAAACTCTATACTTTCTGCGAATTTTTCTTCTTCCAGCAGACAAATGCCAATTCCGGTCAATGCTTCAAAATTATTGGGATTGGCTTCCAGCGATTGTTTATAGTAAACGATAGATTCGTCGTATTTTTCCAGTTTTTCGTAACATTCAGCAATAAAAAGATCGGTTTGCCAGGTTTCCGTTGTCATTTTCTTGTATTCCTGATAAGTCTCGATAGCTTGTTCGAACTGGTCCAGTTGAAAATGAACGTGCGCTTTTTGCAGACAGGTCAACGAATCCTTTTCGTCAATGGCCATGGCAAAATCGTATGTATCAAGCGCTTTGGTGAAATTCTGCATTGCAAAATAGATTTGACCGAGGTTGAACCACGCCTCGCTCATGTAAGCATCAATGTCGATAATGCTGTTATAGGTTTTTATTGCTTTGTCAAACGAATCGTTTTGTTCGTAACAAAAAGCCAGTTCAAAAAGCAAGTCTAAATTCTGATTGTTATATTCATTCCCTTTTTCAAGATATTCCAGCGCGATTTCATATTCTCCATGTCCCAGATAAATGAATGCAATGTCGAGACAAACATTATCCAGATCCTCGGAATCATCGTTGATTATTTTATCACTCAAAATGCTTGCTTCTTTTATTCGCTCCAGTTTGATAAGCACTTCAATTTTGAGCAAAACAACTTCATAGTCAGTTGTTTCACTGAGTGATTCTAAAATCCGGTAAGCTTTCAGATTGTCGCCGGTGGCTAAATAGAGTTTGGCGCGTTTGGTTTTGAGAACATTGTTATTGGGATGAAGTTGAAACCCGAGTTCAATAGCTTTAGAGCAATCTTTAGTTCGTCCTCTTCGCAAATAGAATTCCACGATATTCTCGAGTTCTTCCACATCAAAATATCCCGTAGCCTTCCCATTCAGAAACTGCTCGTATCTTTTGACAATGTCGTTGGAATCATCATCTACCGGAAAAGATAATTTTCGGTTCATGGCTTTTCAATTTTGCACAAAAATAATGTTTTAAAAGCGATTATATAAACTACTTAGCTAAAAGTTATAAACAATTAATGTTTTGAGTTATCAAATTTGAATGATTTATATGATTAATTCAGACAGACACCTTATCTGAAAATAGTTTTTTAACAGAAAAATAGTGAATTTTTTTATTTTGAAAAACTCTGAGTGGGGAAAAATATATTTCTTGCAATTATGAGTATGCTAGTGTTTACAAGTTTGAATTTCATCAACCCAACACATTTCTTTACTAAATATCCATGTTCGATTAGTTTTTCTGTATCTTTGTGGTTTGCATTTTTAAAGAAAATAAATATGAAAACACTTGAACCAACTTTATTATGGAGTTTTTTCCATGACATCAATCAAATTCCGCGTCCTTCGAAGAAAGAAAAAAAGGTAATTGCCTATCTGAAAGCATTCAGCGAAAAACAGAAACTGGAATTAAAAGTGGATAAAGCCGGTAATATATTGATTTGCAAACCGGCAACTGCAGGATACAATAACCGTAAAAAGATAATCCTGCAGGCACACATGGACATGGTGTGTGAAAAAAACAGTGACACGCAATTTGATTTTGATACCGACCCGATTCAGACATATATTGATGGTGATTGGGTAAAGGCTAAAGGAACCACGCTTGGCGCCGATAATGGAATAGGTATGTCGATGATGCTGGCTATTCTGGCTTCCACTGATTTAAAACATCCGGCAATTGAATGTCTCTTTACAGTTGATGAAGAAACCGGACTTACAGGAGCTTTTGCTTTGGAACAGAATTTTCTCAGTGGCGAAGTGTTGATAAATCTGGATTCAGAAGATGATGGCGTTGTTTTTATCGGCTGTGCCGGTGGAATTGATACCACGGCAACGCTGACTTACAAACCTGAAACAACACAGGACAACTATTTCGCTTTTTCAGTTTCTGTAAAAGGGTTGTCAGGCGGTCATTCTGGCGACGACATTGAAAAAGGTCGTGGAAATGCCAATAAAATTCTGAATCGTTTTTTATGGACGATTAATAAAAAGGCCGATTTACGTTTGGCAAGTTTCAATGGAGGAAATCTTCGGAATGCCATTGCCCGCGAAGCGGTGGCGGTGGCTTGCGTACCTTGGTCGGAAAAAGAAAATATCCGAGTAATGTTCAACCATTTTGTCAATGATCTGGAAATTGAAATCGGCGATGTAGAACCAAAACTTAATCTTTCACTGGAATCTGAAACCCTTCCGGCAACTGTTATTGATAAAAAATCATCTGATGCTTTGTTGAATGTGCTTTATGCCTGTGCTCACGGAGTCATTGCCATGAGTCGGGATATGCCGGGTTTGGTCGAAACTTCAACCAACCTTGCTTCGGTGAAAATGACTGAAGGAAACACCATTTTGATAACTACCAGCCAGCGCAGTTCGGTAGAATCATCGAAACTGGATATTATGCAGCAGGTGGAAGCTACTTTCAAACTCACCGGAGCCAAAGTGACTCACGGTGATGGTTATCCCGGCTGGAAACCGAATCTTAAATCGGATATTCTGAAAACTGCTCTTGTAAGTTATCAAAAATTACACGGCGAAGAACCAAAAATACGGGCTATTCATGCCGGTTTGGAATGCGGTTTATTTCTAGAAAAATATCCGTTTCTGGATATGATATCTATTGGCCCGCAAATGTATGGCGTACATTCACCGGACGAACGCTTGAGTATTTCATCCACTCAAAAATGTTGGAAATGGCTAACGGAGATATTAAGAAACTAACTTTTCCAATGTTTTGAACTTTGGAAAAGTTCACTGCGAAAACAAAAATGAAAAAACCAAACAAACGAAAAATAATAAACGACCCGGTTTTTGGATT
>JBBQMQ010000111.1:0-10486 GCA_038329115.1 Bacteroidales bacterium | reverse complement strand
CTACCCCGGCATTGGCGTCTACATTAATGTTGGCAGTATTACCACTAAAAGTGATAGAACTCACCCAAGCTGGTTTAGACGTAACAGTAAATGAAGTTGCAGAACTTGTGATAGTAGCATTCAAAGTTGCAGCGGCGCCACCAGTTGTAAGCAAAACTGGGCTTACTGACATTGAAACTGCTTCTTCGGTAAAAAAAACACGGTTTATATCGCTCAACTGATATTTGATTTGCGAATTATCCGTTTTTTCTAAAACGATTTTTTTAACGGTTTGTCCCATTGTAGGGAATAAAGCCACAGCAACTAATGCTAAAACTAAAATTGTTTTTTTCATTTTTTTATAAATTTAAAAGTTTGTCTGTTATTGATTTTTAAAAAATATACACCTGATTCCAAATTTGATATATTGAAAGTAGTTTCGACTGGTTGGTTTATAGACAATACTGTTTGCCCAACAGAGTTGAAAATTGCAACTGAATTAATTGAATTTTCTTTGGGTACAATTAAATTCAATTGGTTATTGGTACAAGTAAATTTTATGTTATTAACCGATAATTTTTCAATTTCTGTTGTAACAGAATTTCCAAATGTAATTTCTTTAATGCTACTAAAAGCAAAACTTACTATCGCATTTGTTCCTTGTTTTACCTGAACATCACCAGTTGGCGAAAATGTAACTTCAGAAGTAAGTAATTGAAACTGTGTAACGCTGTTATCAGTTTTAGTAACATTCAGCAGAGTCTGACTCTGCCCACTTACCATCACAATGGTAAGTAATAATACAAAAAAAATTCTTTGCATATTATTTTCGTTTTAAATTACTGTTAATTTTTCTGGAAAGACAATCTGAAATTCTTAAAACGAGCCACGTCACCTTCACCACCTTTTACCCAAATTCCGAAGTAGCCCGGTTTAGGAATAGTACCTACACCATTTGTTTCAAATTTACGAGTATAGTGTAATTTGTATTTCTTAGTAATACCTCCAATAGTTTGCAACGACCAAATAGAAACCTGGTATTGCCACCAGTAAGGTGTATTGTAAGTATTAGTAATTTCCATACGGAAATAGGGTTCTATGCCCGCTGCAGGAACGTCTTCTACTAATGGCAACCCAGGTTTAGTTCCACCCCATTTTAATGGATCACCTGGAATTGGATCGCCTAATGCGGCTGCATTGGCTGTAACGCCTTTTTCGAATGCCCACATTGTACCACCAACAGAATTCATCACAGCAAAATATTGAAAGAAATTGTTGGGGTCGGTATCGTTCATATAGATACACATTCCCATGCCAATTGTTCCACTTACCGGTTGAAAATCGACACTGGCATACACATTATTTCCCTTGGATGTTATACCCGAAAGCACTTCTGAACCAGAAATTTTGCACAACAACCGTGTTTGTGTCATATCCATTTTATCTTTTATAGACGTTAATTCTACAAAACCATTGTCGTATTTCACTTTTGAAGCCGTACCCGTTACAACCCAACCTGTAGGTGCAGTAGCTTTAGCAAATGGTTCGCTTATTAAATTACCATTTTCAATGCCTTGCAATAGGAATACATTGGCATCGGTTTCGTAAGTAGCACCACTTTTTGTTGTAAGCACTAATTTGTCTTCTTTAACAATGAGTGTACCCGTTGACACTGCTTTGGCTTTAACAGTTGCTTTTTTGAATGTGGCATCAAAAGTTACCGATTCTACCCAATCTGGTTTAAAGCTACAAATAACTTCTTTTGAATTGGTAGTAAGGTCTAACACAAATTCGCCACCAGCGCCTGGAAAAGCTAATTCGGCTGGCGAAACAGTTAATGTTGGGTCTTCAATTACCACCACCGGTGGTATGGGGTCTGTTCCTTTACACGACTGATACGTGAGTGTCATAGTTGCAATCACAAATAAATTGAAAAGTTTGTTGTTTTTTTTCATAATAAAATAATTTTTAAAGTGTATAAATAATTTTAAGGAATTACAATTTTAGTAACTGGCGAAAGATTGTATCGGCCTGCTGAATTGTCGGACAATGCCACAACGCGAGCATAATATGTTACTCCAGATGCCATAATATCGTTTACATAGTCAATGTATTCTGTGCTACCAATCACTACGTCAGAAACGGCACTCAGGTCGCGTTGAGTTTCGTAATCGTTATAATTCATCCCCACGTTTGGATTCCATTTGGAAACAAGTAATCTGGCTTTTAGAATTTTAGCCGCCCCATTTGATTGTTTTATTTTATAGGTGGCTTTTATGTTCTTACCTTCACTTACAATGGTGGCATCGATGTAAAGGAAAGGTATTACTTCAAAATCGACAATGCTGACTCCGCTTATTGTAACTTCTTTTTTCTCAACAGGAAAAAATGCTCCTTCAACTGGCTCAACCGTGTATTTTCCTTTAAATAACTTTGTGTTTTGAAATGTACCGTCAGGTTTACCCCAAAATACAAGTTTATTGATCGATGAACCTTCATATAACTGGATTTGAAATCCATTGGGTTGTTCGCTAATAAATGCTTTGCCATCAGCATCGTACAAGTGTCCTTTAAGCGTTTCGGCGGGCAGGCTGTAATCATCTAATTGGCAAGAACTGCCAACCAATATTAGTATGGAAAATACTATTAATTTAACTATTTTCATTTTTCTATTGTATATTAAAATTAATAACCGGGGTTGTTAGGTAAAAGCAATGGATTTCTGTTGATTAAATCAATTGAAATTGGTGCGTAATAGGCTTTTGCATCAAAAGTATAGCGCAATTCTGTACGTTCGTGTTTAAAGAAGATATACTTACCTTCGTCAAACACATAGTAAGGGTATAGTGCATTGTAGGTTGTATTTTGCAAAATCTTATCAAGCATTCTCCAGCGCTTCATATCCCAAAGTAGCTGATTTTCGAATGCCAATTCACATCTACGTTCGTTAATGATTTTAGCTTCAGTAACATTGGTGAGTTCAGTTGTTCCTGCACGTCTGCGAATTTGATTGATTGGGTCTAAGGCATCGGCCATTGTAACTGTTTGTCCTCCTATGCTTTGCCCTATAATATTGATTGCAGCTTCGGCGGCATTGAGTAGCACTTCGGCATAACGCATTTCTATCCAATCAACCGAACCGCTCCACCATCCACCATCGTGCGTTGGGTCCTGGTATTTCCATACTAAGCATCCATTGCCATTGGTCAACGTATTACCGACTCCACATTTCCCTTGAATTCGCATCCCGCTCCAAGTGTCGGTAGTGTTGGCTGATTCGTGCAATGTGCCCGGATAACTTTCAAAAATTCCTTTTCTAATTTCGTATATATCAGCAGGATTAGAACTCCCACGAAATTGTTCACCGGGAATTAAAATGGTTGCTTTTAAGCGAGGTTGGGCTTTTGCAAATAAAAGGTCGGTTGAGGCATAACGAATTGGGTTGGCTTCGGTGCCAATGTTAAGTTTAAATGGATTACCGTCTACATCATCAAACAGTTCCATCCATTCGGTAGTTGCTGACAATTCACCTCCCTGGTTATTAACTGAATAAGCTGCTGGTCGTTGCATAGCTGACCAATTTTCTGGTCGACCATTGCTTATTTTCGAATCAAATACACGAACAAACATTTTTTCCTTGTTGGCAGCTGATTCGTCTATGAATAAGTTCCAATAATTTTTTGTTTTCCCTTCGTTTGTTCCATCATCATATTTATCATAAAGCTTGTATTTGCCATTATTATTCATCGCAATTTTAGCAGCTGCATATGCTTTTTTGTAATAATTAATGGCCGAATCAGCAGGAATTCCAAGCAACCCATCTAAATCTGTCGTGCTGAATTTTGCCAATGAAGCCGCATAAAGCATTGCTCTGGATTTTAGAGTAGCGGCTATGTATTTATTTACTCTACCAGTTTGAGGTTCATTTTCCATCAAAAGTGAAATCGCTTTATCGCAATCGGAACCTACTAAATCCAATACCTCTTTTTCCGAATTACGCTTTCGGTACAAATCTTCTAAATTTTTACCAACATAAGTTTCTACTTTATCAACAATGGGTATTCCTCCATAGCAACGAACCATATACAAATACATATATGCACGGCAAAAGTAAGCTTCACCCAACCAATGATTAAATTCTGTTTGACGCGAGCTGTAAGTTTTTTCGTTCGCCAATAGTCCCTCAATAGTTACATTGCAGAGGCGAATGGAACTATAATCCCACCATGCAAGATACTGACCGGCGAAAGTTTTAGGTGCCATGGACACACGTAATGCATTTGTTTGAGCTTCGCCAGTTATTACTGAACTGCTGTTCCAATTATTAAATGGCATACTCGGATTTCCCAAGGGATAATAAATGTCCTGATTGAATGTAGCCACTGGTATGTGTCCATAAAGTGACGTAATGGCTGCATTCACACCTTTATCGGAAGTAAATATTTCATCCGAAGTTAATACATTAACTGGTTCTATATTTAAGTCATTGCACGAAGCCAAAATGATAGAAATGGCTGCAATAAACAATAATTTAATTCCTTTCATTTAGTATTATTTTTTTAGAATTTGGTTATAAATATTTTTTTAGAATTTCAGACTTACTCCGGTATTTACGGTTAACATTAACGGATACATGAGTCCCAAATTGGAACTGGGATGTTCTGGGTCTTGGTATTTTAAACCAGTTATTGTAAATAGATTATAAGCACTACAGAAAAAACGTGCTCCTTGTAATCCAGCTAATTTTATTACGTTTGCTGGCACTGTATAACCCAGTTCAATAGATTTACATCGCACGTAATCACTCCTATGAATGGAACTATTAGAGTTAATTGTATTGTATAACATGGCAGGACTTCCTTGACTTGTAGTGGGTAAGTACCCTGGTACCCAATCCGTGCGAGGATCTTTTGGGTCGGCAAGTGGGTTTTGCATGTGCCAACGATCAAAAAAGTAAGAAGGTCCATTTTTATTTTCAGTAAATGGCGTTGCTAAGAATCCTTCATAGCGAACATTGCTTAAAGCTCCACCTTGAAAAACAACGTTAAAATCAAAGTTTAGGTACTGAGCATTTAAACTCAATCCGTAACTAATCATTGGAATGTTTTGTGCACTTAATGTTCCTGATGTAATTGGATGATTATCAAGATCATCTATTACTCCATCCCCATTCCAATCTTCATATTTATAATCGCCCGGTTTAAAACCTGAATTTCCTTTACTGTCAATAATCGGTGAAGACCAGATCTCTGAATAGTTTTGAAATTGACCGGGTGAATTTATACCCCACCAAATATCATTGTATCTGTTGGTTGGGTTGTTTTTCCAATTATCCCATTGGTTTGTACTTTCAGTTCTCTCAACATATTGGTTTCTACTTCTGGCTAAACCGAAGTTAAACGAAGCTCCATATTTTAGTTTTCCTATTTCGTTATTATGTTTTATTAAAAAGTCGAAACCCAATGTTTCGTCGCTGTTCAGGTTTTCAGCAGCTAAACTTTCGCCCAACCAATCAGGTATTTTTACCAGCCGTGTCGCTAATAAACCATCACGTTTTCTACTAAAAATATCGCCTTCAAACCCTAAAAGTCCGTTCCATAAATCAAAATCTAAACCAATATTCATATTTTTGGCTGTATACCATGTCAAATTGGTATTGGGTGTTCCTCTTAACGATAATTGAGGCTGTGGCTCATTATTGAAAAGTATGGGCCACCAATCGGTACTATTAACAGGATAATTAAAGCCGGGTACAAATTGAAAAGTCGCAGTAGCATCGTCACCCGAAACACCATAAGAAGCTCTCAATTTCAGATTGTTTATAAAGTCATAATTGTTTTTAATAAACGGTTCTTCCGAAATACGCCAGGCAGTTGAAACAGATGGGAAAAAGCCCCATTGATGTCCAGGGGCGAACTTTGAAGATCCATCGTACCTGAATGCAACTTCGGCATAATATTTTGATTTATAATTATAATTGGCTCTTCCTACTAAAGCCTTATTAGCAATTTGCCAAAAGCCACCCTGTTCAGCAGGCTTCAAATTTGGATTATAGCCACTTCCATCCATTCCTCCAACTTGACCATTATTTACACCTCCAAATAATTCTTCAATGGAAGTCATTTCAATAAATCTACTTGCAGAAAAATTATCCATATTGTAACTGCCCTCTTCGTATAAGCCAAGTAATTGAATAGTGTGAACACTATTGAAAACATGATTGTAATTCAATGACATTTGCATTAAAGTAGATGATAAAAATCGAGCTGAACGATTGATATACGAATTTGATATCTGCGTCATATTACCATAGTTCGAAGCCCTGTATGCTTTTGTGACCGGATCATAATCAAACAACTGATAAGGTTTTTGTAATGACTTGTTATCCCATAGGTTATAATCATAAGAGTAAGAAGCCTTTGCCTGCAATCCTTTTATAAAAGGTACTTCCCAGATTAAATTGCCTGTGGATTGAAAAGATTTATGATTATTACGCTGATAACCATTCAAATCGGAATTGGTAATTATATAAGGATTAAAACCTTGATTAATATTCTGGTAAAAGGGGCTAGTATTATTGGCAAGTGAGGGCAAAATTGGTTTTTCAGTTAAAACAACCCTCCAAAAGTTTTCATTTCCCGTATAGGGCGAATTCTTTGTGTCGGCAATAGCGCCAACAAGTATTTCTAATTTCAGATTGTCGTTAAGTTTTGATGTCAAGTTTGAACGTAGATTATAACGTTCGTAATTTAAATCACCTGTACTATAAACACCATCTTGTTTAAGATAAGAAAAATTGACAAAATAATCGGCTAATTTGGCAACACTACCACTTGCAGAAATATTGTGTCTCGACTGTGGAGCTAAATAATTTGTGTTGATACTTCCCCAATCGCTTCCTTTCAAAACACCATTTCGGTATTTATCCATTTCTTTATTCGAATATTCCATTTGTCCATAAGGCAATGATCCACGCATTACATTATTTTCATTTGTCAAGTCCATATATTGTAATGCATTCAATCCTTGTGGTCTATTTGTTGGCGATTGAAACCCATAATAACCTGTGTACTCTATTTGTGTCTTTCCTTTTTCACCTTTTTTGGTAGTTATTAGAATTACACCGTTAGAAGCACGAACTCCGTAAATTGCGGCCGAACCATCTTTAAGAACAGAGATATTTTCAATTTCGTTTGGATCTAACATGGCCATATTGTCTCTGGGTACGCCGTCAACAATAACAAGAGGTGAACCCATTCCTCTAATTTGGATAGTTGAGGCATAAGATCCCGGCTCGCCAGATGTTTGAATAACACGAACACCTGACATTTTCCCTGCAAGCATATTGGTTATATTTTCGTTTTTTGTGGCAATAATATCACTTCCTTTGACTGTTGCTATTGAACCAGTCAGACTTATTTTTTTTTGCGTACCATAACCTACCACAACAATCTCATCAAGGTCTTTGGAATCCTCTTGAAGAATAATTTTATAATCACTTTTTCCTGCTATAGAAAGAGAAGCACTTACATATCCAATATATGAAATAGATAACTTACCACTTATAGGTGCATCAATGTTGAATTTTCCATTCAAATCGGTTATTGTGCCAATATTTGATTTTTCCAATTTGACAGATGCACCAATAATGGGGTCGCCTTTTTCATCGGTTACCAAGCCGGTTATTTTTTTTGATTCACTTTGGATTATTTTGGTTTTGGCTACAAGTACAATAAGATTTTTTTTCTCTAATTTGTAGTTGATTTCAGTTTTCTCTAAAAGTATCAACATCGTTTTATCGATTGTTGCATCTTTCACCCGAAGCGAACTAATTTTATCGAGACCTTTAAGACTTTCGTTATAAAAAAAACGGTATTCGCTTTTTGTTTCAACTTCTTTTAGAATTTCTTTTATTGATTTGTTGGATACATCAACCGTGATTTGCGCAGTTAGGCCGGTTGAAAACAATGCAAGGAATAAGAGGAAACATCCTTTAAGCACAGTTTTACTGAGTAGATTTGTGATGGTTTTTCTTTTCATTATTTTATAGTTGAATTATTAGAATTTTCGGGTCGTTATTAAGTTTACAGTTCTGAAATAAATTTCCACTACTCAAACATAAACATTAACATTGTTTTTTTAACAAAAAAAACAGCAAGCCGAATCAGATTTCAACTTGCTGTTTTATTTGTCAATCAATAGCTTCAAAAATTATGGGTTATATTGATCCATTATTTTGGAATTCTCGAATAGTTTTACTTGCTGTTTGTCTATTTTAAAAGAAACCGGAGAAGTTAATGCGATAATATTTAGCACACTCTCCAAGCTGTTATTATTTACGGTTCCAGTGTATCGCTGATTCTTAAGCCTATTTGTTGCAAAGATTATTTCAACATTATAAATACGTTGGATACTTTTAGCAATCTCACCGAGTGATTCATTTTCAAAACGCAATTCATTATGTATCCATCCCGTAAAATCAGTTGCATTCGTTACAGTATTCTTTGCTTTTTTATGGGTAGTCTTATCATACGAGATTCTATCATTCGGCATTAAGATTTCATCACCATCAGGTGTTGAAACCCGTACTTTACCTCGCATAAGTATTGAAGAGATAAGGTTATCTTCAC
The DNA here is from genome assembly GCA_038329115.1 of Bacteroidales bacterium. GTDB lineage: Bacteria > Bacteroidota > Bacteroidia > Bacteroidales > Paludibacteraceae > Paludibacter. The sequence continues at coordinate 1,877 of JBBQMQ010000111.1, read as the reverse complement.
TATAAGCTTTTACTCCAAACGCAGTACCCAATGCTTCAACTTCAATGTCGTTACCATGAACAATAAAGGGCTTGTTCGGATTATGAGCTACTTCAAAATAAGCTTCACCATCGAGCTGCAACTCTCTTTTCTTTACATTAAAATTATCAGAATAGGTTAGTTTGGATTGAGAGTTCAGCCACACTTTACTTCCATCGGGCAAAGTAATATTTGCTTTCTGTCCTCGCTCTACAGCAATCACTAGTGGTGCTGCCGATGACTCAGTTTTGGACATATAGAAATACATACCTGCAGCCGTTAATCCTGGCAATATAAACAAAGCAGCCACACGCATCCACTTTTTAAAGTGTAAACGAATTGTGTTTTGAGGAGAAAGAGTGAGATTACTTTCGGTTTCAAAATTTATTTCACTTTCTATATTCCTCAACATACGCATTTTTACTTCATTATCTATTGTTGATGACGAAGCCAAAATTTGTTGTTCAAGCCACAGTGATATTTCTTGGTTATTTCTAATCCAACTACATAGGCGTTTTATCTCATCCTCACTTGCGCGATTTTGAATATAACGTTCAAATATATCAATACATTCTTCTTTGTGCATATAATCTCTGGTATATTAATGTATACAGCTATTCATTTCTTTTGCACTACTCAATAACAACTATTAACATTACGTTTAAGATAGTGTAAATAAAATTATCAATATCAACTCGTAATGTTTTTGCATTTGACTTTTCATAAATGTCAATGCCTTCGAAAGTTGTGTTTCAATAGTGCTTTCAGTTATATGAAGTCGTTCAGCAATTTTCTTATTGGAAAGGCCTTCCTTTCGGCTTAAAATAAAAATTTCTCTTCTTTTGGGAGGTAAGGTGTCTGCTAATTTATCAATGTATTCTTCCAATAAGTTTTTATCAACTTCCTTTTCAGTTGAACTATCAACATCAGCCGTATTTACTATTACATATTCCTGATAAATAAATTGAACGGTTTGATGTTCATACTCGTTTAGAAGCATATTTTTAGAAATAGTACACAAGTAGGAAATAAATGATTTATCGGAATCGATATACTCTCTGGTTTCCCAAACCTTGATAAAGGTACGTTGAACCAATTCTTCTGCAATGTAAGTATCTCCCTTGGATATTTTCATCACAAAATTATAAAGCTTGCCACTATATCGATGATAAAGAGTCTCAAAAGATGGTGATGAGCCCTTTTTTAGCAATTCCAATTCTTCTTTTTCAGAGAGAGCCATTTGCGAGCCGGTTTAATTGGTCTTTTTTGCTTATGATTGTTGAATTAAATACAAATGTAGTATTTTTTGATAGTCTCTCAAAATATAGTGCAAGGTGCAAGTGTTTCTATATAGAAACTTGCACCTTGCACCATGTATAAATATTTCAATATAAGATACTTGTGTATATCAAAATAATTGTGTATATTTGAACCTGAAAGTTTAGCAGACAAAACGTTGTCCATACCTGACAAGGTAAGACTTTTTATTCGTTACCAAATCATTACTTGTTTTTATTCAGATTTGAATAACTTCTTGTAATCAATATATTTAGAATGAAGTTAGTTGACCCCTCCTGGGTCACAAAATGAAACGACAGTTTCAGTCAAAAGTAAGACAAACCATTCTAAATCATTGATTTGGAATGGTTTTTTTTCTTCACCATAAAGCCAATAAAAGTCAACATTCTACCTCTAAATGACAAAGAATCGTTACCAAATCATTACCTGTCTTTTTTATTCAATAATAGGTGACGATTTCATAAATCTGTCTTAGCCATTTCGCTAATTGGCAGTGTATTGTCTGCTCTACTTTCATATATAAAATTTATTTTTAACCCATAAATTATTATGTTATGAAG
>JBBQMQ010000110.1:0-10508 GCA_038329115.1 Bacteroidales bacterium | reverse complement strand
TATCAACTGTGGGTTTCGCATGTTTTTGCCTTGTTTTGGGCTTTGATTCTGATTTTCAATGTATGGAAATTAATCAACTTATTTCTCCCCGAAAAAATTGCTGTTTGGGCTTTACTTATTGTCATGCTTGAGCCGACAGTTCTGACTCAATTTTCAATTGCTTCGCCCGATTTTATTCTTTTTTCAGCCTTCATAGTTTCTCTCAGAGCCATTTTTGAACACAAATCGTGGTTATTGGCCATTGGCTTATTCTTTTTATGCGGTATAAATATGAGGGGAATTTTTGTCGGAGCAATTTTGTTTATTACTCATTGCTACTTCATTTATTTACAGGATAAAAAGATCGGGATACGGTCATATTTCAATATTGTTCTACCATATCTTCCAATATTAGCTCTGCTTACAGCCTATTATATCTATTATTTTACTCAACGAGGCTGGTTCTTTACAAATGCAGATGCCACTAGTCATTATTCAATGCCGGCAGGGATTGGCAGAATAATAAGACATTTAGCTGAATTTGGGCTTAGAACTGTTGAAAATGGACGAATATTTATTTGGTTATTAGGCTTTTATGCAGCTTTCAAAGTCTTTAAATCAAAAAAAAAATTGTCAATTCAGACGAAAACCATTTTATTGTTTTGGGTTTTATTGACCTCATTGTATCTTGTTTTTGTTTGCATTACACAAATGCCATTTTCGGCACGTTACTTTATGCCGCAATATTTTCTGCTCACCATATTGGTATTGACCGGATTGGTTACTTCTGTTGAATTCAGGAAAAATAAACTCATATTTATCTTAATTCTTGTTTTTGAACTGACAGGAAATTGTTGGATTTATCCCGAAATGATTGCCAAATCATGGGATTGCACGATGGCACATTTGCCTTATTATGAGGTTAGAAAAGAGTGTTTCGATTATATCGACCAACAGAAATTAGATTATAAAGATATTTCTGCCGGATTTTTCTTATACGGCGACAGAAAATTTGCAGAACTCAAAAATGCCGGTAAAGCGGTTGATAATATACCGAATCATAAATATTTTATCTACTCGAATATTTCGAATATAGAAGATTCACTGGTATATGTTCTTAAAAATAAAGCACAATGGGAACCAGTTAAAAGATTTGAAAAAGGGGTGATTTTCATTGAGATATATAAAAAATTACCCACTGAAAGGAAGATTGAGCCATGAAAATTTCAAAATCAATGATTCAATTTATTAAATTTGGAATAGTTGGAGTTTCTAACACATTACTTACAGCTGCAACTATTTGGGTTCTGTTGAAGGTTCTGCATTATTCCGATTATACTTCAAACATTGTCGGGTATGTTGTCGGGTTAGTCAATAGCTTTATCTGGAACCGAAAATGGACTTTTGATTCTAAAACAAAGATAACTGATACGCTTTTTAAGTTCATTCTGACATTTGGAATTTCGTATTTATTTCAACTTGGCAATCTGTATTTATTACTTCACTACACTTCTATCGATTCGTATATATCTCAATTACTGTCGATTGCTGTTTATACCGGTATTAATTTCATTTTAAATAAAATCTACACTTTCAAAACTTAATTCTCAGATTACAAATTATGGATAACGCTAATAAAAGGATAAATTCCGACCAATATTTCCACACACTTCCCGAAAACCTGAATTGCGCTCAGGCAGTTTTGAAAGGTTTTCAAAAGGAATTTCAGATCACAGATCAGGAAATTGAAGATTACCGCGCCTGGGGTGGCGGTCGTGCCGAAGGTGGAATGTGCGGAGCATTATACTCGGCCGAACGATTGCTTCGTCAGGCAGTAAAAGAATCAGCAATCGAAGAATTCCGACAAATAACAGGCAGTATTCTTTGCTCCGACATAAAAGAAAAAAAATTCACCTGCCTCGAGTTAGTTCGGATTGCAGATGAACTTTTAGAAAAAAAACTGAAATAAAAATTTTACTTTTTTATCAGATTTATAAATTCTTCCCTGGTTTTCGCCTGTTCAAAAACTCCAGTAAAGTCGGAAGTGGTGGTGATAGAATGTTGTTTCTGAACACCACGCATTTGCATGCAAAGGTGCTGAGCTTCAATAATTACCATTACTCCCATTGGATTCAGTGTTTTCTGTATGCATTCTTTAATTTGGGTTGTCATGCGTTCCTGAACCTGCATACGGCGTGCATAAACCTCCACAATTCGGGCAATTTTGCTTAATCCCGTAATCTGTTTATTAGGAATATAGGCAATATGAGCTTTCCCAAAAAAAGGCAACATATGATGTTCACACATGGAGTAAAAATCAATGTCTTTTACAATTACCATTTGGCGGTAATTTTCGGTAAACATAGCCGAACGAAGGATTTCTTCTGGATTTTGCTCGTAACCCTGCATCAAAAATTGCATGGCCTTTGAAACTCGTTCGGGCGTTTTCAACAATCCTTCCCGTTCAACATCTTCTCCCAATAATTGGATAATTTGCTGATAAAGGTCAGCTATTTTCTCTGTTTTTTCCGAATCGAATGGAACAGGCTGGTTAATATTAAAATCCATCATACGTTAATTTGATCCTGAAATATTAATTTGTTCTTTCACAACATAGGTTTCACTACGCATGTCTGGAAATGCTGAAATTATCTGAGTTCTAAATGCTTGTGCATCAGCCTGACTTTTAAAATCACCCACTCTCACCTTCCAGAATGGTGATGTGTAATTTACATAAACAGTTTCGCCAGGAAACTGATCCTGCAACATTTTTTCAATTCTGAATGCATCGCCTTTGGCTGTTTTCTGCGTATTACTCGAGAAAACCTGAACTCTATAGCCTGAAGCTGTATCGTGACTTTTTGCATTTTTTGAAGCCATCAGAATTTCAATTCTCTTATCCTGATGAACTGTAACCGAAGCATGTGAAACTGAATCAGTTGTTGCGAGTGCATCAAAAATATTTTGTTGCTTTGTTTCAGCAGTTTGCTGAGCGACAGCTAAACCAACAAACAACATAGAAACCATTAGTAAGGCGATAAATTTTCTTTTCATTTTATTCTGTTATTTCGGGTGCAAAGTTATACAATTGTTCCCGTTTTTATATTAGGTTCGCTAAATTAATTCACACAAAGCTTTGCAAATCACTAATAATCAATTTGCTTTTGAAATTTTAATTATTAATTATTAATTATTAATCACTTAATGCTTATCTTTGTTCTGGTTTAATTCAGTAAGTTATGTCAGTTATCAAAGTTGCTATGATTGTTGCCGGAGGAAAAGGCGAAAGGATGAATGCCGATATTCCCAAACAATTTCTCGAAATTCACGGAAAACCGATTTTAATGCATACGCTCGAAGTTTTTCGACGGTACGATGCCGGAATCGAAATTATTCTGGTACTTCCTTCGGTTCAGATTGAATTCTGGAAAAAGCTTTGCAAAAAGCATGCCTTTGATATTCCACATCAAATTGTTGCAGGTGGAGAAACCCGTTTTCACTCCGTAAAAAACGGACTGGAAGTCATTCATTCTCAATCATTGATTGGAGTTCACGATGGTGTTAGGCCCTTGGTGAGCATTAACACCATAAAGCATTGTTTTGATGAAGCAGAAAAATCGGGTGCAGCTATTCCGGTTATTGATTTGGTTGAAAGTATCAGGCAAATAACAGAAACCGGAAGTCAATCTGTCGACCGAAGTGCTTATAAACTGGTTCAAACGCCACAGGTTTTTGAATCGGAACTCTTGAAGAAAGCTTACGAACAGGAGTTTTCATCACTATTTACGGATGATGCTTCGGTGGTAGAAACAATGGGAGTAAAAATCCAACTGGTAGAAGGCAACAGAGAGAACATAAAAATTACCACCGAATTTGATTTGAAAATAGCTGAATCGCTGATTAAATGACCACCAAATCAACCAACATTCAATACCTCGACACGCTCCGGGCTCTGGCAACACTCGGAGTCATTATCATTCATGTCACCACACCGGTACTTAAAATGATGTATGGACGAAACATGGAATTTTGGTGGATTGGCAACAGTATTGATAGTTGTGTACGGTTTGTAATTCCCTTATTTTTGATGCTGAGCGGAGCCACCATGTTGAACCGCGAATACAAACTGGGCGAATTTTACCAAAAAAGGTTCATGCGTGTGCTGGTTCCTTTTTTATTTTGGCTAGTGGCTTACTGGATTTATAGGTGGGTAAATTTAACACCAAAAACTCAACCGCACGATATTCATGGCATCATCAAATGGGCTATGGATTTATTTGTAACTGAAGGAGTTTCCAAGCATTTTTGGTACATTTACATGATTCTGATTATTTATTTATTTGTACCATTTTTAGGCAAATTGCTTCGTAAACTTAGTAATTCTACCATTTTCATCGTTTTGTCAGGTTGGATTCTTCTCAATATTTTATTTTCAAATCAGATTATCAGCACCTTAAACTGGGACTATTTTTTTGTAAAAGGCAAGGATTACTTTTTATATTCCGGTTATCTGGTGATAGGTTATTATTTAATGAAAATTTCGTTGAATGCAAGGAAATATAGATTGCTGAATCTGGTAATTTTTGTGCTAACAATTTTATTTTCGGCTTTTGCTACCTATTTTGCCAGTAAAAATGCGCATAAACTCGATATGAGTTTTTACGGAAGCCTGACATTAAACACCATGATTCAATCGATTGCCTTATTTCTTTTAATGAAAGATATGACTATCCAAAACAAAATAATGAATTGGACAATCAATATAATCAGTGATTATAGTTATGGCATTTATCTCGTTCACATCATGATTATCAGCATTTTGTTTAATCATCACGTTTTCTGGACTATGGCATATCCGTTGATTTCATTGCCTGTAATTGTATTAGTGACTTTAGTTTTGTCTTTTAGTGTGATTTATGTGCTACGTAAAATTCCCGTTCTCAACTATATTTCAGGTTAATTTATGGATCTTTCTTCTCAAGACATAAAATTCCTTCCCGGCGTAGGACCGAAAAAAGCGGAACTTTTCGCTAAGGAACTTGGCATCCGTTCGGCGGAGGATTTGTTGCGGCATTATCCGTACAAATATGTCGACCGGAGTAGGTTCTATTATATTCATGAGATTTCGGCTGAAATGCCTTTTATTCAGGTAAAAGGCCAGATTATTCGGTTTGAAAGTGTGGGTGAAGGTCACAATCAACGGCTAACCGCGCTTTTTACGGACGGAAAAGAAACGATAGAACTGGTTTGGTTTAAAGGTGTGAAATGGGCGTTAGAGAAATACAAAACCGGCATTCAATACGTTGTTTTTGGGAAACCTTCACCTTTTAACGGTCGCTTTAATATCGTACATCCCGAAATTGAACTCGTTTCGCAATTGCCACCTGCCGAGCAAATGGGTTTGCAGCCGTTTTACAATACGTCGGAGAAAATGAAAAGCAGCTTTCTGAATTCAAAAGTCATTCAGAAAATCATTTTCCCCATCGCTCAGTCGATAAAGAGTGGCATTCCGGAAACGCTTCCGGCCTATTTGTTGAAGAAATTTGCGCTATTGAATCTCACCGAATCGCTGGTGAATATTCATTTTCCAAAAAATGCAGAAGTTCTCAGAAAAGCCCGCCAGCGCTTGAAATTTGAAGAATTGTTTTATATCCAGCTTAATATTCTTCAACAAACCAAGTGGCGCGACCAACATTTTCGGGGATTTGTATTCGGGCAAATTGGTCATTTTTTCAATACTTTTTTTAATGAATATCTGCCTTTTGAATTGACAAATGCTCAGAAAAGGGTGTTGCGTGAAATTCGTATTGACGTTGCTTCAGGCAGACAAATGAATCGGTTGCTGCAAGGCGATGTGGGCAGCGGAAAAACCTTAGTCGCTTTGATGACGATGCTGATGGCCGTGGATAATGGTTTTCAGGCTTGCATCATGGCTCCAACCGAAATTTTGGCAACACAACATTATGCCAGTTTGAAAGAGTTTTTAGGTGATATTGGAATCCATGTTGCTTTGCTTACCGGCTCTGTTACAGCTAAAAAACGCGAGCCAATTCATGAGCAACTCCGAAACGGTGAATTGAATATTCTCATTGGAACACATGCTTTGATTGAAGATACCGTTCAATTCAAAAATCTGGGAATGGTGGTAATTGACGAACAACACCGGTTTGGTGTGGAGCAACGTTCGAGGCTGTGGAAAAAGAACGTGAATCCGCCGCATATTTTGGTAATGACCGCCACACCTATTCCACGAACGCTGGCAATGACGCTTTACGGCGATTTAAGCGTTTCGGTGATTGATGAACTTCCGCCGGGACGAAAACCCATTCAGACTTTTCATTATTACGAAAATAAACGGCAGGGATTAAATCAGTTTATGGCTAAACAAGTGGAAGCCGGAAGGCAGATTTACATTGTCTATCCGCTTATTCAAGAATCGGAAAAGATCGATTTACAAAGCCTTGAAACGGGTTATGACTATATGCGTGAAGTGTTTCCAACTTATAAAATCAGTATGGTTCACGGTAAAATGAAACCCGCTGAAAAGGAACATCACATGCAGAAATTTGTAGCGGGCGAAACGCAAATAATGGTTGCAACCACGGTGATTGAAGTTGGGGTAAATGTACCCAATGCTTCGGTAATGGTGATTGAAAGTGCCCAACGGTTCGGACTGTCACAGTTGCACCAGCTACGTGGACGCGTTGGACGGGGTGCTGAGCAATCGTTTTGTATTTTGCTGACTGATTACAAATTAGGCGCCGATACCCGCAAACGCATGGAAATCATGGTGCGAACAAACGACGGATTTGAAATTTCGGAAGCCGACCTGCGACTTCGGGGGCCGGGCGATTTGGAAGGAAAGCAACAAAGCGGTTTACCTTTCGATTTAAAAATCGCAAATCTGGCACTGGATGGAAAAATGCTGGAAATTGCCCGAAATGCTGCCAAAGAAATTTTGGAAGATGATATGAAACTTGAAAAAACTGAAAATCGGGTAATGGGGGAACAATTAAGAAAAATGAAGACAAATACCTTAAATTGGGGTTCTATAAGTTAAGAAAATAGAATTTCTTTTGACCACAGCCGCCATTTCTTTATTTTTGGAGTGCATTACCAAAATTCTCACAAAAATAACTTTAAAACATGGAAAAAACACTTGTCATTATTAAGCCCGGAGCAATTCAAAGGGGGTTGATTGGTGAAGTAATTCGCCGTTTTGAGAGAAAAGGTCTGCAATTATGTGGAATGAAGATGATGCAACTGACTGATGAGATTCTAATTGAGCATTATGCACATTTAGCACAACGCTCTTTTTTTAAGCGCATTAAAGATTCGATGATGATAACTCCGGTACTAGTTTGTTGCTGGAAAGGTATTGATGCTGTGCAGATTGTACACAATTTGGCAGGAAAAACAAATGGTCGTGAAGCTGCTTTCGGAACAATTCGGGGTGATTTTAGTGTGAGTGTTCAGGAAAATATTATTCACACTTCAGATACTATTGAAAATGCCAGGGTTGAATTAGCGCGCTTTTTTAGCGAAGATGAGATTTTTGAGTTCGAACAGGCAGGTTTGAACTTTTTGTATGCCAATGATGAGATTTAGCTGTTGATTTTCCGATTTCTTAATATGAATTGTGCATGATTTATTTTATGCATCACTAAAACTTTTTTATGTCCGTATCCCTCAAGATATATATACCTGTTATTGCTTTCTTTCTCTCAACTTTTGGGGGCTTTTCTCAACAACCCGTTTATTCATTAATCCCAAAAAAAGATACCGTCAACGTTTACCACGAAATGTTGAACGACAATTCGGATGACTTGATGGAAAACCATCCGGCCGACGATATCTACAACAATATGTGGTCAAGCGACCATGTAAATCCTTATAAAATTCCGATTGACAGTATGCCGGACTCCATTCGGATAGATTGTTCACACTTTACAGTTCCTGTTCCCGGAGCTGTTACTTCGGAATTTGGACCAAGACGTTACCGTTTTCATTATGGAATTGATTTAAGACTGACCGTTGGTGATACCGTTCGTGCAGCTTTTTCAGGGAGAGTCCGCATTATCGACTACGAAGCGCGCGGTTACGGACATTACATTGTCATCAGGCATGATAATGGTTTGGAAACGGTTTACGCCCATTTGTCACAGGTATTGGTAACTTTAAATCAAACATTAAAATCAGGCGAATTAATAGCTTATGGAGGCAATACGGGACATTCAACCGGACCACATTTGCATTTCGAAGCAAGATATGTAGGTAATGCTATTAATCCGGCCAACATGATTGATTTCGAAAAAGGCAGGGTGATTTCTTCGACTTATCTTTTGACAAAAAAAGGATCATTCTATTACCAACGCGAGGTTAAAGTACTTCATGCAGCAAAATATTATAAAGTTCGTAAAGGCGATGTTCTTGGACGAATTGCAGTACGAAATGGTACCAGCGTAAAAGCTTTGTGCCGTATGAATGGAATTAAACAAAAAACAAAACTCAAACCGGGGATGCGATTGAGAGTAAGATAGATTCAGAAAATCATATCTTATATTCAATCTTTACAATTTGTTTTATTAGAATTTCTAAACCAACCCTTTATGACATCAATAATTACAGCGATTTATAATCAACTGGATATGAATGTGCTGTATTGGGAATATCTCAAAAAGTATACAGATTCAACTTTCGAATTAATCATCGTTGATAATTGTTCTACTGATGGAAGTAGGGAATTTTTTGAATCTTTGAACAATGAAAATGTAATTGTTATACCCAATAAAGAAAATTATTCTTATCCACATTGTCAGAATCAAGGTATCCGCATTGCAAAATACAACTCTTTGGTTTTTATGAACAATGATCTTTTAGTTTCGCCACATTGGGACAGCAGAATGTTACAGGTGCTTGGTAAAAATGATCAACATGTAGTAAGCTTCGGAACGAATGACAGACTTGTAAATAAGGTCATTTCAAAAAAAATAAGCAGACGTTGGAAAAGAATCAAATATCCGTTAATGGCATTGTTTGGTCAAAAAGCCTTTAGTTTAAAGTTGATGACTTATTTATGCTACGGAAACTGGGAAAAGTTTTCAGACAAAATGTTTAATACTTATGGACTCACTTTAACGAGTGGATTTTCCGGTTCTGCAATTGCTATGAATAGAACTGCAATTGAGAAAATAGGTGAATGGGACATTACTCAACAAGGTGCCGATTTTGATATTTTCTACAGAACCTGCCAAAGGAGTGAAACAGTTGGTGATTTAAAACCGATAGCGGTGATAAACGGAGTGTATATGCACCACTTCAGAAGGCTTACAGTATATCAAAAATATCCACCATTTGCCGATGAGGCGAATCTGAAGTTGATTTCTGACAAATGGAAAAATGAGGATGTAGAAAAATGGATGAGGACCGTAAAATTCAATGATTCAGCCAATTAAAAAATAAACAAGACTGGCTCAATTTTTTTTTTGAAAACAGCCTCATTTACTAACCCTTCTACTTTTTCAAGAAACAGGTTTTCAGCACAATGCTACTGCCATCGATTTTACAGTCTACTTCTTGCGGATCTTCAGTCAGACGAATGCTTTTTACTTTAGTTCCGCGCTTGATAACCATTGACGAGCCTTTCACCTTCAAATCTTTGATAACCGTTACAGCATCGCCTATTAGCAATTCGGCTCCATTGCTGTCTCGTGGAGTGCTGTCAACCACATCAACTACCGCATTGGCATCCCATTCGTAGCCACAATCCGGACAAATGGTCATTGTTCCATCGAAATAAGTGTTATCCATATTACATTTCGGACAACTTGGGAATTCATTCATATTTTTTTGTTGGGTTTAATAAAAAATTAAACTGCCTCAAGTTGTTTGTCAACCTGAGGCAGTTATAATTATAAATTAGGCATAATCAATTAATACCGATAATGTTCCGGTTTATACGGTCCGTTGGCATCAACACCAATATAATCGGCCTGTTCAGGAGTTAGAACAGTCAGTTTCACGCCCAATTGATCGAGGTGCAAACGTGCTACTTCTTCGTCCAAATGTTTAGGCAGGCGATATACATCAACCGGATAATCTTTGGTATATAATTCAATTTGAGCCAGGGTTTGATTGGTAAACGAATTACTCATAACAAACGATGGGTGACCGGTGGCGCAACCTAAATTTACCAAACGACCGTCGGCCAACAACAAAACGCTTTTTCCATCAGGGAAAACATATTTGTCAACCTGCGGTTTGATATTTACCAGTTCAATTCCGGGATATTTCTTCAGTTTTTCAACCTGAATCTCGTTATCAAAGTGACCGATATTGCAAATGATGGCACCATCTTTCATTTTCGCGATATGTTCGATGCGGATAATATCTTTGTTTCCGGTAGTTGTAACATATAAGTTGCCTTCTGCCAATGCATCTTCCACCGTTGTAACTTTGAAACCTTCCATGGAAGCTTGTAACGCACAAATCGGGTCAATTTCGGTAACAATAACGCGTGCTCCATAAGC
>JBBQMQ010000109.1:0-10554 GCA_038329115.1 Bacteroidales bacterium | reverse complement strand
CAGGGTAAATGTTTTTCGTAAAATAGTAAAAGATATGGGAGCAAAAAGCGTTTCACTTCAAAAAGAGAAATTAAGACATATCGAAGACCTTTCCAGCTTTGAACGGGGAAAATATATTAAAATTAATTCTCAGGTTTATTTGATTCCATTTCCAACAGATGAAGAGTTTTTCGGATATATTGTAAACGGCCAATTTGCTTCTGTAATATCACTTCTAGATCCTCAGAATCCATCCGATACAATCTGGATTACTAGAGAAAAAAACATTTTATTGCGTTACGGAGTACATTATGTCAATTTGCCAGTCTCAGACGAGACTAATAAAAATGCAATAAAAATTTTATTGGATAGTTTACCAAAAATCAAGAAACCTTATGTAATTCATAAATATAATTCAGAGGATCCGATTTACGCTTTGATAGTGAATAAAATTTCTTCGTTAAAACATTAATTTATTTTATTGAAAATTAATTAAAGAAGGTTGAAAGCAAGATTTTGCTTTCAACCTTCTTTAATTTAGTGTTATGTAAATTTTGAAGAACAATTTATTTGCAAATTAAAAAAATAACGAATAATTTTTGAAATATTACTTTAGAATCAATCTAAATAAGTATCTTTGTGTCGAAATATAAAATTCAGAATTAAAGTGAAATTATCCGAGCTGAAAACTGGTGAAAAGGCATCCATTGTAAAAGTAATGGGTCATGGTGGATTTAGAAAACGCATTGTTGAAATGGGATTTGTAAAAGGGAAAGTTGTGCAATCTGTTTTGAATGCACCGCTCAATGACCCCATAAAATACAGCGTTATGGGTTATGAGGTTTCTTTGAGAAGGAGTGAAGCTGAACTGATTGAAATAGTAAGTGAGAAAGAGGCTCTTCTAATGACTCCGGAATATGAAAATCGTTCAGGATTCGAGGATGAGGAAGAAGTAAGAAAAATAGCATTAAACAAGCGGAAGGAAATCTGTGTAGCTTTAGTAGGTAATCCAAACTGTGGAAAAACCACGTTATTTAATTTTGCGTCAGGTGGTCATGAGCATGTGGGTAATTATAGCGGAGTAACGGTTGATTCTAAAGAAGGTAATTTTGAATTTCATGGCTATAAAATTACTTTAGTTGATTTGCCCGGAACTTATTCATTGTCTGCCTATTCGCCCGAAGAAAAATATGTAAGAAAGTATATTTTTGAAAAATTGCCGGATGTAATTGTAAATGTGGTAGATAGTACTAATTTAGAAAGAAATCTGTATCTTACCACTCAATTGATAGATATGAATGTTCGTACAGTTGTTGCTTTGAACATGTATGACGAACTGGAGCAAACAGGTGATAAATTGGATTATAAAATGCTGGGCAAATTGTTGGGGATACCTTTTGTACCCACAGTTGCCAAAAGACGCATCGGTTTTGAAGATTTATTTAAAACTGTTGTTAAATTATACGAAGGAAGTGATGTGCTTAACGCCGATGGAATATTAATTCCAGCAATAAAGGATGATAATTTGATTGACGATTATCATCATAAAATTGAAATTCACCACCAACATGAAAAGAAACATCATGCTTCAGATTTTACAGGAATTCATAAGGTTCACGAAACAGCACGGCATATTCATATAAATCATGGACGTGAGATAGAAACAAGTATTCAGCGTCTTAAATTACCTATTTCAATTAATTCGTCGCTTAGAGATGCCTATTCTACTAGGTTTTTAGCCATAAAATTACTTGAAAACGATCATGAAATCGAATCCATAATTAGAACAACAAAAAATGCTGATGAAATTATTAATCTGAGAAATTCAGAGTTGAAGCGGATTAAGTTGCAATTGAAAGAAAACGCAGAATCTGCAATAACTGATGCAAAGTATGGTTTTATAGCAGGCGCATTAAAAGAAACCTGGATTGACAGTAAAAAACGACACAAACATAAACGAACTTCGAGAATAGATGCTTTTGTAACTCATAAATACTGGGGTTACCCAATTTTTTTGCTAATTCTTTATATCATGTTTCAGGGAACTTTTACCTTGGGAAAATATCCAATGAATTTGATAGATAGTGGTGTAAGCTGGTTAGGAAATTTTGTTCAGAAATCTATGTCTGAAGGTTCTTTGCGAGATTTATTGGTTCACGGAGTCATTGGTGGAGTAGGAGGGGTAATCGTTTTTTTGCCCAATATTTTATTGTTATATTTTTTTATTTCGCTGATGGAAGATACCGGCTATATGGCTCGTGCGGCATTTATCATGGATAAGATTATGCATAAAATGGGACTTCATGGTAAGTCATTTATACCCCTTATTATGGGATTTGGGTGTAATGTTCCGGCAATTCTGGCATCCAGAACTATAGAAAACCGGAATAGTCGGATGATAACCATTTTAATTAACCCGTTAATGTCTTGTAGTGCCCGTCTGCCGGTATATTTATTGCTTGCCGGTGCGTTTTTCCCAACCCATGCAGGATTGGTTTTGTTCGGAATTTATATGACCGGAATTGTTTTGGCTGTAATTCTTTCTCGACTTTTTAAACGGTTTTTGTTCAAAAAAGATGAAACTCCTTTTGTGATGGAGTTACCACCTTACAGAGTACCGACTTTAAAGTCGATGGTGAGCCATACTTGGGAAAAAGGCGAACAATATCTGAAGAAAATGGGAACAATAATTTTAATTGGCTCTATCATTGTTTGGTTTCTGGGATATTATCCACGACATGAAAAAGCAGGAGTGCTGACAGCAACAGAACGAATGCAACAGCAGGAAAACTCATATATAGGACAAATTGGACATTTTATTCAGCCGGTAATTACGCCCCTTGGCTTTGATTGGAAAATTGGCGTTTCATTATTATCGGGAGTGGCAGCTAAAGAGATTGTAGTGAGTACACTTAGCGTTTTATATACAGGAGATCCTGATGGTGACATTGGCTCGCTATCAAAGCGATTGCAGACAGAATTAAAACCAAATGGTGAAGCATCTTTCACACCGGTTATCGCGTTGGGTTTAATGCTTTTTGTGCTGATTTATTTCCCCTGCCTTGCAACAATTGTTGCGATAAAGAATGAGACAAACAGCTGGGGCTGGGCTTTATTTGCTGCAAGTTATAGCTTGGTTCTGGCCTGGTTAATGGCTTTTGGAGTTTATCAACTTTTTGGATAAAATTATGCAAGATATTATAGTAATAATCATTGGATTAGTAGTTTTTGGTTTTGTAGGTTATAAAATAGTCAAGACCATGACCCGGAAACCATCACCTGCAGATAAATGTGGCGGATGTACTGGCTGTGCTTTGAAAGAGAAGATTGATTGCACGATAAAGTGAAGAATAATGTTTGTATACAGTCTTTAAAAATCACTATTTTGTATACTTCCTTTTACGAATAATTTGATAAGTGATACCGAAAATAATTAACAACCCAATCGGTATCAATACATTCTCTAATTGCCAGGTAATTCTATCTTCATTTATGATTTTCTTATTCAGCAATCTCAATTTCATTGAGCGTGATCGTAATTGCATCCAACCGTCATCATCCGTTAAATATAAAACAGCATTTTGTATAAAATCTTTATTGCCAAACTGTTGATGCATGTATCGGTCGTATCCTAATGGAATAAGCATACTGTCGGATTTGTTGATGGAAGTATCGTTTCGTATAATATCGCCATCGGCAACTATAATTTGCCGGGTAATTACACTCTTAGGAAGAATTGGTAAAGTATTTGTTAAGTCTTTTGGAATCATTCGGTTTTCAAAGTCAGAATCAAAATTCCCTTCCATGGCAACAGCCACAGGAATATAAGCTGAATTGAAATAAGCTTTATCATCTGGTTTAGGCAAATTACCTAATTCAATGGTTGTCGGTGTCCCAATAATGTGTGTGTTATTTGAAGTGGCTAATAATAATTGATATTTAACTTTCTTATTGTCTCCAACCAAATCAATACCAGAACAAAAATCGGCTTTTACCTGTGTGATATTCCTGGTAACAACATGTTCTGGAGAATTCAAAAGCAAAGGAGAAAAATACCACGGACTAGGTTCAAACTGAGGTTTTGCATTAACAGGAGCAATATTAATTGGTACAGAAGTGCATTGTACATCCTGTAAAATGACAGGATTAATTCGAATACCATATCTAAAAAGTAGATCGTTCAAATTAATGTCCAATTCCATGGCCGGCGAAAACCCTGATGTGGATAAGTTGTCATGTGCAATTCGAACTCCATCAACCAGCCACAATACACTTCCACCGTGCATAATGTATTGATCAATAATAAATTTATCAGATTCGCTAAAGGGCCGGGTTGGTTTTGCAATAATAATTGCTTTGTAACCATTAAGTATAGATGCATTTGATGCCAAAATACCACGATCAATCTGAAAATAACGACTCAGAGATTTACTGATATCGTATGTTTCAGCCTCAGAAAGCTCGCCATGACCTTCAACAAAAGCAATTTTTTTTACTTCTTTATTCACTAGTCGTCGAATTCCATCAGTTACCTCAAACTCAAGGTTTTCTATTGAAATATTCAGATTTTCATCGCCGGAATTCCCTAAAATGTTTTTGAGAAGACAAACCGGCAATTTTGAATTTTCGTACTGAATTTCAATCCATGGAAAAATGACTTTCTCGATGGACTTTCCTTCTTTATCATGTTCGTAAACTGCTGTGGGAATTAATCCACGAGCCTCAAGATCTGCATAGTTTTTCTCCCTTTGCTCGGAGCTTTCAGTTAAAGATGGATTCTTAAACTCAATGATAATACTTTTGTGAGAATATATCGATAATTCGTCTAACAATTCAGCGGTGGCTTTCTTTAATCGCAAAAAACCAGGATTCAAATCACCATCCAGATAAACCACCACTTTCAATGGTTCATTAATCTTATTCATTAAATCTTTTGTCTGTTCCGATAAACTGTAACGTTTTTCGGAAGTCAGATCAATTCGAAAAAAGAAAAATTCTGAAAGAATGATGACTGCCAGAAAAGATAGTAATAATAAAATATTCCGAGTGATTCGAATTCTCATGATTATTAAAATATTGATTATAAATATTACAAAATTGAATATTTTCAATTTTGATTCTTTACATTTCCAGTTCTTTTTAAAGTACCCCACAATGCAATTTCTCCTTTAATTGCTCTTAAATAGGCTTTTAGTAAAACAAAGAAAAGCAATTGACGATAAACAAACCGTTGAACAAAGAGATATAAAGCCTTTTTAAAGCTGAATTTTTGATGGTCATAATAATATGCCAATGACGAAATCAGGCAATCAATAACATAATAAAGAAGATAGAAAAATATATATTCATCTGCATTGTGTGTGAATAATCCTGCTATGAACAAGACATCGACTATAGGTGAAAAAAAAGGAATTATAAAATTGAAAACCAATAAATTGGGTAATACAATCCAACCTAAATTCCACTTTTTAAAACTAAATAGTAAATCTCTGTGTTTCCAGAAACTTTGCATCATTCCAAATGACCAGCGGAATCGTTGCTTCAGAAACATTTTTACAGTCTCAGGAGCTTCGGTTAGTGCGAGTGCTTCATTACTGGATTTGATTGTATAATCCGCTCTTAACAATCTCAAAGTCAGATCACAATCCTCTGCTAACGTGTCAGTCGTGAATCCACCAACTTCATTAATGGCATCTTTGCGAAATGCGCCAATTGCTCCTGGAACAACCAAAATTGAATTTACATAATCATAAGCGCGTCTGTCAAAATTCTGACTGGTTGTATATTCTATTGATTGCCAGTTTGTAAGCATGTTTACAGTATTTCCAACCCGTACATTTCCTGCAACGGCCCCGACCTTTTTATTCTCAAATAAAGGAATCATTTTCGATATTGCATTTGGCCTGAGCATAGTATCAGCATCAATACAAACTAAAATGTCTCCATCAGCATGTTCAATGCCAAAGTTCAACGCATGTGCTTTTCCTCCATTTGGTTTGGTTAATACTTTTACCCGTGGATTATTTTTAAATGCTTCCAAAATCTTTGAGTAAGTTTCATCTTTAGAACCATCATCAACAAAAATAATATCAAAATGAGGATAATCTGACTGAAGTAAATGATTTACAGTGCGTTCTGCATTTAGCTCTTCGTTGTATGCTGGTACGATTATACTAACTTTTGGTTGATATCCTATTGAAGTTGTTTTTGATTTCTTTTCCTTTCGATTTTGAAGAATAGCTAATAATGCAATGGATATAAGCCTTAGAATGATTAAGATAATTGCAATTTCAAAGAAACCATGCAGGAAGTGTTGCCATAAGAAAGTTATTCCAAAGAAAAGATAATCCAGTTTATCAGCAAACTTAAATTGATTCTGAACATTTGGCATAACCTGTTCACGGGTTTTTCCCATTAAAGCAGAAACCGTAACAAATTGATAACCATGTTTTTGATAATAATCTATTACCCGTGGTAATGCAAGTATAGTTTGATCACGTTCACCACCTGCATCGTGCATTAAAACTACATTTCCGGCATGTTGTTGTGCAATTGCTCTTGCTACAATTGTATCGGCACTTACATCCTCTTCCCAATCATTTGGGTCAATATAGGAGGTCACACAAATGAATCCTTCATCATGTGCAACAGCCAATGATTTAATTTGATACAGATTTTTTGGTTCAGCATCTGTATTATAAGGCGGGCGGAAAAGTAACGTTGAATGTCCCAGAATACTTTCCAACAATAACCTGGTCGAGCGTAATTCTATTCTCTCACGATTGTCGGAAGTTGTTTCTAAGTTAGGATGAGTAAATGTGTGATTGCCAATTTCGTGGCCTTCCTTGTAAATCCTTTTTATCAACGGAATATTATTCTCTATGTTTATACCTGTTACAAAGAAAGTAGCGGGAACATGTTTTTCCTTTAAAATATCCAATATTTTGGGAGTATAATCAGAATTTGGACCATCATCAAACGTAATTGCAATTTGTTTAGGATTTGATGCCCCGTATCTTTTTAATAAATATGAACTTGGCAAAGAGAGGTAATCTTCGTTGGTAATTAATTGGTCTTTAGTGTCATATTTAAATGATGTATGTCCATGATCAGGTTCATTTATCATTTCCAGAATTTCGCCTTTTCCATCGTAATTCACGGACAGAATAGAACTGATATATTCCAATTGTTTCAAGTTGAAAGGATGTTTATCCAGATATTCTTTATTCAGGTTTTTAGAATAAAAATCCCAAATGCGTTCATCTTCAGAGCCAAGATACCACAAAGCCACGCCACCTGCTCCATAATCACTTGCAGTACGGATTGCATTAAAATTACTGGCAGCATCATTGCAATGAGTTTCGTGATCAATACCATGATCATCATTGTAATACATGGTAATGTTATTTTCATTAAGATTAAAACTTACCGGCTCTTCATATTCTTTTGCTAACGAAATTAAGCCCTGATATGAAATTTTGGTTCCAATTGAATCTTTTGGCCAATCGAATCCATAGCCGGCAATACACAAAACAATTTTTTGGGATGGAACATTTTTCATTGCCTGATCCAGTGATCTTTCTATAAATGAAAGTGAAGATATGCTGCCCGGTTCACCATTTGGATAATGTTCATTATAAGCCATCAAAAAGATAAGATCGTAATATGGTGCATAGTCCTTATATGAAACATCTTCAGACTCAGGGTCTATATCAATTGTGGTCAGATAACCATCTTCGTGGAGAACACTGTGAAGTTCTTTCGAAAACTGAACCATATAAGGATGCGCTTTTGCAGGCAAACTTTCAAAATCAATATTAATGCCCTGTAAATCATTTGTATCACAAACAGTTTTGATTTGATCAATTAAATTTTTTCGGGATTTTGGATTTTTTAGCAAAATAAAAGTGCTATCACCATTCCACCGTTTATTATAATAATTACTTATAATAGGTAAAACACGAACCTTGTTTTTATGAATTAAATCTAACGTGTATTCGTCAACTCTTGATTCAATTTTACCCTTTGTATTGGTCTGAAAAAACCATTCGGGAATTACCATATTTAATTGGTTGATATTTTTCTTTAGTGAATTCAACGAATTCATATCCCAATTAACATAAAAACCAGCCCTCACGGGAAGTAATTTTTTTACTTCTTTCGAAATAGGGTAATTATTATTGTCATAAAATGATTTTGGATGCCTTTTTCTAAATTGTTTCACTTGTTTGGCAAAAGCAATTTCTTCCGATTTGGATACGAAAGTCTTTGTTTTATCGGAGTTTATGTCCGGAAGTTTTTTTGCATGATACGTTAGAACCTTTAAATCGTAATCACGTTTATTAAGTAATGAAATCACTACTGAAGCTGAGAGAACTAGTAGAAAAACAATCAATATACGAAATAGCCAAATAAAACTTTTCCATCGGGTAGCGGTGGTTGTTTGAAAAACCTGTTTTTGCATATTGATTTTGTTTTTAATTTTCAACAACAATAAGAATCAAATTGTTGGGAATAAAGCAGTTAATTTGTGAGTTGTTTGTGTATTTCTGAAGATTTCAGAGTGCAAAAATAAATCAAATTGTTTGAAACTGAAATATTTTAAAGAATTAGACAGAAAAATGCTTTCTTGAAACGACCCTTTCATGAATTATTGCGATTCACAATCTTTCGATTTCGAAGATAATTGAAGATGAATGCAAAGATAGTCAAATTCATTATACTTAATTAATATTTTAACAATATTTGAAGTTGAAAAAATAAATGATTTGTTTTGGTTTCCAAAGTATTTAATAGAGACTTTCGTGAGTTTGAAAAGACATATTTTAGAGTTTTAATTTTTGTTGCTTAAAAAACCTTATTTATAATTTGCATGCTATTTGCTACTTGAATGGGTGGATTTATTTTATTATCTTTGCCAATCGGTATATAAATGGGCCGTTTAAACTGAAGATTTTGAAACACAGCTTTTTGAAAGAACTTCAGGTTTTATCAGATTTCCATTGAATAATTACTTCAAACAACGCAAAATAAAGTTTCAATATATGGGTAAAATAATCTCGTTAGCTAATCAAAAAGGTGGAGTTGGGAAAACGACCACTGCAATTAATTTAGCTGCATCATTGGCTTATCTTGGGAAAAAAGTTCTTTTGATAGATGCTGATCCACAAGCTAATGCCTCTTCCGGTCTGGGAATAGATATACGAACACTTGAATTTACTATTTATGAATGTTTAATTGATAATGTTCCGACTATACAGGCAATTCATCCTACTGCTCTTGAAAATTTATTTATATTACCATCACATATCGATTTAGTTGGTGCTGAGATTGAAATGCTGAATATGGAAAACCGTGAACGTGTTTTGCAGAATCTTTTAACTCCATTAAAACCACTTTACGATTATTTGTTAATAGATTGCTCGCCTTCATTGGGATTAATTACAGTAAATGCATTAACTGCTTCTGATTCTGTTATTATACCTGTTCAATGTGAGTATTTTGCGTTGGAAGGAATCAGTAAATTATTGAATACTATTAAGATAATCAAAAGTAAACTGAATACTAGGTTAGAAATTGAGGGATTTTTACTAACCATGTACGATAATCGTTTACGGTTGGCTAATCAGGTTTATGGCGAGGTTAAAAAACATTTTCAGGGAATGGTTTTTGAAACAGTTATTACTCGAAATGTGCGATTAAGTGAAGCCCCGAGCTATGGTAAACCAGTGTTATTATATGATTCAGAATCAAAAGGTTCATCCAATTACATGGATTTGGCTAAAGAATTGATTGCGAAATACGCTCACTGATCTAGAAGTTAAGTATTATAAGATATTAAGTTACGTTTTTCGGAATATATGGCAAAAATTACAGGATTAGGAAGAGGTTTAGGTGCTTTGATTGATACTAATTTCAGTACCGGTGGTTCATCGTCAATTAGCGAAGTAGAAATGGATTTAATCTTTGCAAATCCAAATCAACCGCGAAGTCATTTTGATGAAGATGCATTAACAGAATTAGCGACTTCAATTCGTGAATTGGGTGTAATCTCACCTATAACATTACGTAAAAATGAGAATGGCACGTATCTGATTATTGCCGGTGAACGTCGATTCAGAGCTTCTAAACTAGTGGGATTAAGTTCAATTCCTGCTTATGTGAAAACAGCAGCCGATGAGCAGGTAATGGAAATGGCACTGATTGAAAATATTCAACGTGAAGATTTAAATGCCATAGAAATTGCGTTGACTTTTTATCGGTTGATGGAAGAATACAAGCTTACTCAAGAACGTTTGAGTGAACGGGTTGGAAAAAAAAGAACAACAATTGCCAATTATTTGAGATTGTTGCGTTTGCCAGCTGAAATTCAAATGGGAATCAAGGATAAAAAAATTGACATGGGTCATGCCCGTGCTATTTTAGGATTAAATGCGCCAGCTGATCAGTTGCATTTGTACGAAACAATTGTTGCGAATGAATATACTGTTCGAAAAGTTGAGGAACTAGTACGACTGTTTGTAGAAACGGGAAGTTTTGACGTGAAAACTAAAACCATCCCTAATCCCGTAAAAG
>JBBQMQ010000108.1:0-10613 GCA_038329115.1 Bacteroidales bacterium | reverse complement strand
AGCAGTAAGCAGTAAGCAGCAAGCAGTAAATAAAAAACCATGAATGAATTAGTTACACTGAGAGCTTTCAATAATACAAATGATTTTGAAATAGCAAAATCTTATTTGGAGTCTTTTGAGATAGAATGTTTTGGGCAAGATGAAAATATGACCGCCACTTACTGGACTGGAGTTGTGGGCGGCGTGAAGCTTCAGGTGCGAGCAAAACAAGCCGAAGAAGCTATTAAATTACTTCTGGACGCAGGTTATTTGAAACCAGAAGACTTTGAACCAACGCCCGAAATGAAATGGATGGGAAAAATATTGAACTATTTTAGAAAGAAAAATTAAGGCAATAATTTCCATTTTATTGACTATAATAATGGAAATTAACGCATTGGCACATTAAATTTATGGCAAAAGAAATGACATCGTTGGCAAAAGACACTGCCATATACGGAGTAAGCAGCATTCTAGGAAAATTTTTAGGATGGTTGCTTGTTCCACTTTACACCTACACCCTTGAAAAACAAGCCGATTATGGAATTGTAACCAATTTGTATGCATGGACTGCCTTATTGCTTGTAATTTTGACCTACGGAATGGAAACCGGCTATTTTCGATTTGCGAATAAAGATTTAGAGAATTCTGATAAAGTATATGGCAACAGTCTGATTTCAGTTGGAATAACTTCATTACTGTTTGTAGTTTTGATTCTCTTATTCAATCAGCCGATTGCAAATATTCTGGGCTACAGTAATCATTCCGAATTTATTTGGATGCTCGGAATTACAGTTGCTATGGATGCTTTCGCCTCCATTCCATTTGCATATTTACGTTTTGCAAAACGTCCGATAGCTTTTGCAACTCTTAAATTTGTCTATATTTTACTGAATATATTTCTGAATCTTTTCTTCCTAATCGTTTGTCCGTGGTTAATGAAAGTGGCACCTGGTTCAATTTCATGGTTTTACGATGCGCATTACGGAGTTGGCTATATATTTATTTCCAACATAATAGCTACAACCATACAAACAATAATAATGTTGAAGTATGTGTTCGTTGCAAAATTTGTGTTTGATTCTAAGTTATTGAAACAGATTTTTCAATATTCTTTCCCATTACTATTTTTAGGAATTGCCGGAACTGCTAATCAAAATTTAGACAAAATTCTTTTCCCTTTTATGCAATTGGGCGAACATGGAAAAGCCGATTTGGGAATTTACGGTGCTGTTTCTAAAATTGCTATGGTCATCATGATGTTTACTCAAGCATTCAGATATGCCTATGAACCCTTCGTTTTCGCAAAAAATAAGGATAAAAACAGCCTTGGAATGTATGCTGATGCCATGAAATACTTTATAATAATTTCATTGTTTATATTTCTGGGAATGGTTCTTTATATCGATTTAATCAAGTTTATAATCAAACATACTTATTGGTCAGGTTTGGCGGTGGTGCCGGTTATTTTGTTTTCATTTATATTTCAGGGCATCTTTTTCAATTTATCTATTTGGTACAAATTAACAGACAAAAACCATTATGGTGCGTGGTTTTCAACCATTGGAATGATTCTGATTTTTGCCGGAAATATACTTTTAGTTCCAACATATAGTTATTGGGGTTCAGCCTGGTCGGCTTTTGCAGGATATTTTATTGTAATGCTTCTTTCATATTTCTTTGGTCAAAAACACATGCCAATAAAATACGATTTCAAAACAATAGGACTTTATACCGGCGTCACAATTTTGTTATATGTTATCAGCACTTTTATTGAAACGCCCTACAAACTTGTAAATGTAAGTCTTAAATCGGTGTTAATGATTGCATTTCTAACTCTACTTGTAAAACGGGATTTTCCGCTGCGTACCATTCCGATTGTAAATAAGTTCTTCAAATAAATCATCAATCTTTTCGTTTATTCTTCAGTTTAAAAAATTAAAACCATGAATTTTATCGAATTATGTAACCGGATTTTCAATGAATCTGTTCTTGATTATCACCAAACCGATCACGTTGATGCACCGATTCATAACCAATATGAGCTAAAAAGCATTGAGTACTATTTATATCTGAAAAACTGGATTGATACCGTTCAGTGGCATTTGGAAGATATTATCCGAAATCCTGAAATTGATCCGGTTGAAGCTCTGGCACTTAAACGCAGAATTGACAAATCCAATCAGGACAGAACCGATTTAGTCGAATTAATCGACAGTTATTTTCTTGACATTTATAAAGATGTCAACATCATAAGCGATGCAAAAATTAACACCGAAAGTCCGGCATGGGCAATCGACAGGTTGTCTATTTTGCATTTGAAAATTTATCACATGCAGCAGGAAGTTGACCGGAAAGATTCGTCAGCTGAACATTTGAAGCAATGTAAAACTAAACTCGATATTCTTCTCGATCAAAAAGTGGATTTGTCTTTGGCCATCAGTCAGTTAATTGAAGACATTGCCCATGGTGAAAAGAAAATGAAAGTGTACAAACAAATGAAAATGTACAACGATCCGGCATTGAATCCTGTTTTATATGCTAAAGAAAAATAATGAGAAAGATTCTGATTATACGGTTTTCTGCGTTGGGAGATGTAGCTATGACAATTCCGGTGATTTACTCACTGGCCAAGAAATTTCCTACAGACGAAATAACTGTACTAAGTCGTGAATCATTCAGGCCTCTTTTTTTAAATTTACCTAGCAATGTCCGTTTTATCAGGGCTGATTTCAATAAAAAACACAAAGGACTCATAGGACTTAACAAATTATACAGTCAGCTTAAATCTGAATCATTTGATTATGTGGCTGATTTTCACTCTGTTTTGCGTTCAAAATATCTTATTTACAGGTTTAAAATAAGTGGAGTTAAAACAGCAT
This sequence comes from Bacteroidales bacterium, assembly GCA_038329115.1. GTDB lineage: Bacteria > Bacteroidota > Bacteroidia > Bacteroidales > Paludibacteraceae > Paludibacter. The sequence goes on along the minus strand of JBBQMQ010000108.1, from coordinate 7,752 downwards.
CAATCGATAAAGGACGCAAAGAGAAAAAACAACTCACACAGAAAAAAAACAAAATACTCGTTCCTCTAAAATCCGGTTTCGACAGATATTACAACGTTCTTGAAAAACTCGGTTTCAAGTTCAAATTGAGTTTTAAATCTGTATTAGCTAAAAAACAACTTGATTCCCCGAAGATTACATTAGAAACAGGGATAAAATCAACTGAAAAATGGCTTGGAATTGCTCCATTTGCCAGACATCAGGGAAAAACTTATCCACAAGAATTACAACTCAAGGTTATAAAGCACTTCGCAAAGGACAAACGCGTGAAAGTATTTATTTTTGGAGGTGGTAAAGCTGAACGAAACATTGTAGAAAGCTGGGTTGAAAGATTTCCTTCAATCACTTCCATGGTTGGAAAGCTCAATATGAACGAAGAACTTGCCCTAATGAGTCAATTGGATGTAATGTATTCCATGGATTCAGCCAACATGCACATGGCTTCCCTTGTTGCTACGCCGGTAGTTTCGGTTTGGGGCGCAACGCATCCTTATGCCGGTTTCATGGGTTGGAATCAATCTGCCGAAAATGCAGTTCAGGTCGATCTATTCTGTCGTCCGTGTTCTGTTTACGGAGACAAACCGTGTTACCGGAAAGATTATGCTTGCCTATATCAAATCACTCCCGAAATGATTATTAACCGGATTGAAAAACTTCTTTTTTAATATCATGAATATTATTATCAATCCTAAATACGAAGAATTTGAACAGTTTGTAAAAAACATTCCTGCTCTTTTTGAACAAGAAGGAGAATTAGTTTACACGGCCCGCAACCAACTTAAACATTATTCTGTTCTAGGATGCGATATAATTGTAAAACGATACAAAATTCCATATTTTCTCCACAGAATAATTTATACCTATTTTCGTCCGAGCAAAGCAAAACGTGCCTTCGAATATGCGCTAAAATTATTAAAACTTGGAGTTGATTCTCCTGCTCCGATTGCTTATATTGAGCAATTTAAAGGAGGATTTCTTTCTCACGGATATTTTATTTCAATTTATGAAACCGAATATGCTGTCATACGTGATTTGATGTCTGGAATCGATAAAAATGAGATTTTACTGTATGAACTCTCGCTTTATATTGCTGATTTACACAAGAAAGGAATTTTGCATTTGGACATGTCGCCCGGAAATATTTTGTATAAAAAGGTTGATAATCAATACTTTTTTACACTGATTGATATCAATCGGATGAAGTTCCGGTCATCTATTTCCAAGGAAAAACGGTTCAAAAGTTTTAAACGGTTATCCGAAAATGAAGCCATTCTGACTGAAATTGCAAGAATCTATGCCGCAGCTTCAAACTTGAATGAAACAGAGGTTATTGAAAAGATAATTTACTACAGTTCCAGATTTTTTTCCTCCCGAAAACGATCAAAAAACCGTAAAAACGAAGAATCATGAGAATAGGTTATGATGCTAAACGGATGTTCTGTAATAACAGGGGATTGGGAAATTACAGCCGTGATTTAATCCGGATTTTAAATCAGTATTATCCTGAAAACCAATACGATTTATTTACTCCAAAAATTAAAATAAACGTTCCGATCAACTCTGAAAATACACAGATTATTCAACCAACGGGAATTTATAAACTCTTACCTTCATCAGTTTGGCGAAGTATTGGCATAAAATCTGATATTGAGCGACTTGGGGACGATATTTTTCATGGTCTAAGCCAGGAATTACCTGTTGGAATTGAAAAGTTACCTGTCAAAAAAGTAATTACTTTTCACGATGCTATTTTCGTTCGCTATCCCGAATTATATCCGGTTTCATACCGCAAAATATTCATTATGAAGAATATGCAGAGTTGCCGGATTGCAGACCGCATTATTGCCATCAGCGAACAATCAAAACGAGACGCTATCGAATTTTTTCATGCAGATCCGACCAAAGTTGAAGTTATTTATCAGGGATGTAACGCCATTTTCAGACAGAAAGCTTCAGCAGAGACAAAATTGCAAGTTAAAAACAAATACAAACTACCGGCTGATTATCTGTTATTTGTAGGTGCCATTGAACCTCGAAAAAATATTGCGGCCATTCTGCAAGCTATTTATCAGGAAAAAATTGATTTGCCGTTGGTTGTTGTTGGTCGTCAAACCGCTTATACCAACGAATTAATTAAATTGGCTGAAGAATTAAAAATTTCATCGAAAATTTACTTCTTGCATAATGTGGAAACTACTGATTTACCGACAATCTATCAACAGGCTCAAATTTTCATTTATCCATCAGTTTTTGAAGGTTTTGGAATTCCAATTTTAGAAGCGCTATGCAGCGAAACACCGGTAATTACTTCTGTTGGAAGTTGTTTTGAAGAAACCGGTGGCGAATTCAGTCACTATGTTCAACCACACGATGCGGCGGAAATCGGAGCAGCAATCAAACTTATTTTAAGCGATTCAGCTCTACAGAAAACGATGAAAAGTGAAGGTTTAATTCATGCCGAAACATTCACTGATGATAAAATTGCCAGCCGGTTAATGGGTTTGTATAATCACATTTAGAATGTCTGTGAAAATTTACGTAATTTTGCAACATCAAAATCAAACGACCAATCAAACCCAATGAAAGCTTCGCTTATAATTGCCATATACAAAAATATCCCTTTTCTGAAAGCTATTCTGGATTCTTTGCGTTTTCAAACCGAAAAGGATTTTGAAATTATTATAGCTGAAGATGGCGAAAATGCTGCTGTAAAGGATTTTATAACTAAGTATCCGTTTGAGCAAACGTGGCAACATCTGACTCAAAAAGACGAAGGTTGGCGAAAAAATAAAGCTATGAATGCAGCTATTCGGGCTGCAAAAACCGATTGGCTAATATTTATCGATGGCGACTGTGTTTTGCACAATCGGTTTATCGAAATGCATGTGCGATATGCCAATGAAAATACGATTTTGGCAGGTAAGCGCGTAAAATTGGATGAAGAAACCTCTCAATTATTGTTGAGTGACATTTCTAATATCAATTTGTTGCAAAGGCAGTTAACCAGCAAACTAATTGTAGGAAAAGGTAAAATCCGGAATATTGAAGAAGGAATTTTTATTTCGCCGGATGGTTTATTGAGTTTTATTCCGGCACTTCGAAAGCTCAACAATCTCAAAGGTTGTAATATGTCGTTTTCCAAAAAAGCAATTTATGCCATTAATGGTTTCGATGAAGAATACATTCTGCCGGCAATTGGTGAAGATTTTGACTTGACCTGGCGCTTTGCTGCAGCCGGATTCAGGTATAAATCCGTTCGTAATCTGGCCGTTCAATATCATTTATATCATCCTGAAAATTGGGTGGATACGGTTGAAAATATGAAAATTTGTACGCGAAATCAACTCGAAAACAAATACATTTGCGAAAATGGATTAATTAAAATTAAACAATAACACATTGTAAATCTATGACTTATCCTGTAAGTTTAATTATATCATTCTACAATAAAATTGATTTATTAAAATTGATTTTTGCCGCTCTAGAACGTCAAACCTTTCAAAATTTTGAAGTCGTAATTGCTGATGACGGCTCTAAACCGGAAGTTGTGGCTGAAATTCATAAAATTCAGGCAGATTACTTTTTCCTGATTAAACACGTTTGGCACGAGGACAACGGTTGGCAAAAAAATATAATTCTAAATAAAGCCATTCAGGCCGCTGAAGGGAGTTATCTTATTTTTATTGATGGTGATTGCATTCCGCAAAAACGGTTTATTGAAGAGCACGTTGAGAATAGAATGCAAGATAAAATTATAAGCGGTAGACGCGTATTGCTGACTGAAAATACATCAAAAAATCTGACTGAAACCAAAATCAAAAATGGTTATATGGATTGTTTGATAGGTTTTCCATTGTTTTACGAAACCGTGTTTAAAGGGAAATATACCCGGATGGAAAATATGGTAAGAGTCCGAAACAAATTCATGCGCCGGCTATTTATCAAAGAAAAAATGCGTTCGTTTCTGGGTTGCAACTTCTCTGTATGGAAATCGGATATATTGAAAGTCAATGGTTTTGACGAACGGTTTGTTTATCCCGGAACAGGCGAAGATATGGATTTGGAAGAAAGACTGAAAAGGTCTGGCGTTCAGCCAATTTCGAAAAAGCATTTAGTCACTCTTTTTCATTATTACCATGTTCATTTTGACACTAATCACGAACCAAATAAAGAATTGTACCAGGAGAACAACCGAAATAAAGTTACTTTTACTCCGTTTGGGATAGAAAAACAAACAGATATTTAGTCTTACTGTTCATTACCGTCAAATAAGATATGGAAACACAACCCAAAGTATCGATAATCACGCCTGTTCACAATCGCGAAGAATTTATTCGCGAAACGCTTGAGTGCCTCCTAAAAATGAATTATCAAAATTGGGAATGCATTGTCATGGATGACGAATCAACAGACAATACGGCTCAAATTGTAAATGAAATAGCCCGAGAAGATAATAGAATAAAGTATTATTTACAACAAAAATCACCAATTCCAGTAACAAAAAACAATGCAATTTATTATTCGACAGGCAAATATATTCTACCGTTAGATTCAGATGATTTAATTTCTGCCGACTATGTAAAGGAAGCTGTTGAAATTCTGGAAAATAAACCTAACATTAAGATTGTGTACAGTCCGGGAGAGTTTTTTGGTGCTAAAAAAGGAAAATGGAAATTGCCCGACTATTCATTCAGCGAATTGTTATTGTCAAATTGTATTCATAATTCAGCTGTTTTCAGAAAATCGGATTTTGAACATGCGGGAGGTTATAAAGCCAATATGTTTGCCAGCGAAGAGTGGGATTTATGGGTCAATATGTTGAAAGATGGGGGTGAAGTTTATCGGATAGAAAAGACACATTTTTACTATCGAAAACATGCCGATTCAACGATGACCAAATTCAAAGACAGACGACCTGAAATGCGTATGTTGATGTATAACAACAATAGGGAATTATATGCTTCACTGCTTCAAAATCCAATTCAGCTACTTCTGGAACACAGAAAATACAAGAAAAGTTACAATTTACTTCGCCGGCTCACTTTTCGGAAGCCGCTTCCATAATTCAATGCTTTTTATTGGATGGTCACATTCGCTCAGGTGAATAAAGAATGCCAGGAATACCATAAACCGGGTAATTCCTTCCTGAACATACAAAGGCTCTTCGATTAACATAAAAATAAAATACAAGCAAAAAAACTGCTGAAGCAGAAAACTCTTTGAAATCACGGAGTATCGTAACAGTCCGAACAACAAAATAAGTAATACAATTAGTCCGAGTACTCCAAACTGCACCGTATCCCCCAGAAACTCATTGTGAGTATAGGTTTTTACGTTGGGTACAATTGTTATTTTGTCTTTTGAGATTTCTTGCTGAGAACTCAGAGCCAATGCTTCCTGATGATATCCTGCACCCCACCACGGATGAGATTTTATATAATTTATGGCTAAAGTTGAGTCCATTTTTCGTACAGGATCTGTAATAAATCCATCTACCTTATTCCCTAAAATAACAAATGAAATACCAATTAAAATTACTGTGGTAAAAATTCCCCATTTAAAAAATTTAGTTCTAAGTTTCAGATAATAAAAGAAACTGATGGTGAGAATAAATGCGATACAAACAATTCCAATGCGACTTTGCATGGCTATTTGGCTTGCAATTGAAAAAAATATAAAAACCAATAATTCAAATTTAGAAATTTTTGAAGTCTCCAGTTTTTTATAATACAGATATAATCCTGAAAATAAAGCCGGAAAAAGAACCAGCGAAATGTAACTTGGATGCATATAATTTGTCCATGAATTTGTCCAGTAATATGCATTAAATCCATTAGTTAATACCTTTTGTTTCATCCATTCCAGAAATCCAATATTTAAAAATTGCATATTAAAATACCAAAAAATTAAGGTTATAGCCATGTATATCAACATTGCCCGAAAGAAAAATCTCATAATCTGCAACAATACTGTCTTTTCAATTCTAAAACAATAAAATGAAATTGGAATTAAATAAAAAGAAAAAGACATATCGGGGAAACGAAATCCTTTCACGGTTCCAATTGTGCCAAAAAGCTGCAATAAGGCATAGATTACAATAAAGATATACACTCTATTCGGTGTGTATATTTTCCGGTTTATTATGGCGTAACTTATTGAAATTAAAATAAATATAGAGGTTGCAATTATTCCAACCTGTTTCTGGAATATAGATAAAACCAGCAGTAAAGACAAAGATAAAATTAGTAATGCTTTGGGGGCAGGTTTGACTGAAATGACATTTGAAAGAAATAACTCTTTTATAAACAGTGCTATAGTAGCTGTTGAAAAAAGGATCAAAAGAATATTTCCAAATTTAACGTAATGTTCAATACTGACTAAAGCTGTTTGTTTTGATAAGAAACTAATAAAAATCATCGACAATATAGACATTAACACTATCAGCAATGCGAAGGAACTAGTTTTTCTCATTTGTAAGATAATTAAAATATTGAACTGGAGTCATAAAAATGACATGTTTGGTTTTCAAAAAATCAATAAGTGTTTGAAAATCTGAGAAATCATTATCGGTCCATGCATTCGGATGAATTTGAATCACAAGATAGGGCGCAAACTTATTGGCGTTAAAAAAAGATTTAACAGAGTTGATTGGAATATGATAAACGGCTTCGACTTTAATATCCAGCAAAATATGACTTTGTTTGTATTTTACAGATGAAAAATTGGGATTTATCCAACTTGAATGAGACTGTTTTTCAATCCGTTGGTAGCATATCCATATTTTAATCTCCGGAAACAATTTTAATGCTTCGAAAGTTACGTTTGAACTCTGATTATACGGTGCGCTAAAAGTTGAACAAATCAATCCCAACGAGTCTTTAAAAAAATTTTGACTGCGTTTGAGATCATCAATTTGAGAAGCCAAATCTGTGCCGTTAAATTCGTATATATTATTTGTATTTGAATGATCATAACCATGATCCCAAAATTCGAAATTTGATTCTCCTTTGACGTTTTTCAAAACAGACCATTCTTTTACTTTTTCAATTGTGGCCTTTTCAGTCATGTTATTAGAAATAACACCAATGCTTGAAGCAATATTATTGTCAATGGTCATTGAAATAAATCGTTGCCAGTTTGGAGTTATATTTCCTAAATCGTCGGCTTTTATAATTACTACGGTTTGATCAGCATTTATAGTATGATCACGTTCGCAAGAAATTAATTGTAAAACCAAAAATAGAAAAAACAGATTCAGAAGCTTGTAGGGTTGCATTATGAAATTTAATTTACCGTTAAGTTATTTCACAAAGTTGTAAACAGCATTCAAATTCATGCAAATATATGCTTTTTCTTTTTATTTTCTCCCAAAATCAGCCGGAATTTCTCCCCAAACTTCAGTTTCCCATTTTAGAATTTTGGTGCTATATTCGTTTTCGATCAACCACTTTTCAGCACGTGAAATTAAATCAAATAAAATAGCATTACTTTCATTTTTTTCCAGCTTGGTACGAGCTTTTTTACTTTTAACCCAAGCAATGGCAGTCTTGCTGTCGGTGTAAATGGGTAATTTGCTGTTTTTCTGTTTTATAAAAGCCAATCCATGAACCAATGCCAGAAATTCACCCACATTGTTGGTTCCATCTTTAAAAGGTCCCTGACGAAACACTTCTTCGCCTGTTTTGGTGTATACGCCGCGGTATTCCATTAATC
>JBBQMQ010000107.1:0-10615 GCA_038329115.1 Bacteroidales bacterium | reverse complement strand
ACTTCCATAAATGCATATTCGCAACCGGCATTAACCATTTGCGCAAGCAATTCATTCAGCGCCAGTGCATCCGGAGTGGTGTGAGTTGCTTCAACGACCAAATCATCCACGTAATTACAAACGGTTGAAAGCAACCCTGATTTGTGTCCCAATTGGCGAAAAAGTTGGTAAAGCAATGTGGCGATAGTTGTTTTTCCGTTTGTTCCTGTCACACCGACCAGAATAAGCTTTGACGAAGGAATGCCATACCACACCGAAGCCATTTTTCCAAGAGCATCGGAAGTGTTTTCAACTTTTATATAGGTTATTTTCTGATTCAGTTCTTTTGGAATTTCTTCGCAAATCACAGCCACAGCACCTTTCTCAATAGCCATCGCAATATATTGATGTCCATCCGATGCAGTACCGCGTGTTGCCACAAACACGGAGTTTTTCTCCACTTTACGGGAATCGAATTGTATATTGCCAATTTCGATTTCTGAATTTCCAATGGTTTGCAGCAAAATTACATTTTGCAATAGCTCTGATAAGATCATATTTGTCAGTTTTAAGTCAAATTTTTAATCCAGTTGAAGTAATATCAAACTTCCTTTTCGCGCCAGAGTTCCCGGTATAATATTTTGTGACGTAACTTTTCCACGACCCTGAACCTGAACACTCAAACCCAATCTTTCAACCAGAAAAACAGCATCTTTTGCTCCCATACCTTTCAGATCAGGCACTAAGTTTCCCGAAATAGAAACTGCTTCAATCCGGTTTCCAGTACTCTCGGTAAATGTTTTTACCCAGTCTGTTGTATTTGCCGGAAGTGGTTTTTGCAGATCGTTCATAACAGTTTGCAAAGCTTTGTAGTAACCAATTTTTATGTAAGGCTCTACAGGATATTTTGCAATGGTGTCCGGCTCGAAATTATTTGGTTGACGGTTCGATTTTAAAGCCATAACCCGTTCAGCAATGTTTTTAAATACCGAACCACTCATGTGTCCGCCCGAAGGATAACCGATTCCAGGTTCGCGCATCACAACAATACAGGTATAAAGTGGATGTTCGAACGGAAAATAGCCACAAAATGCAACCTGATGCTTTGTTTTTCCTAATTTGTATCCGCCTTTTCCTTGTGAAATCTGTGCCGTACCTGATTTTCCGGCAATGCGTACATATTTCGAACGAACATTTTGCGCAGTTCCCAGTTTGTCTTCCAATACGCCTATCAGACAAGTGCGTATGTCTGCTAATGTGGAAGGTTTGCAAATGGCTTCGTTGATGACTTCAGTGGGAAATTGTTTAATGATTTGTCCGTTTTTACTGATAGATTTTACAAACATGGGACGAATCAGTTTTCCATTATTGGCAATTGAATTATAAAAAGCCAGCGTATAAATGGCTGGAATTTGTGTTTCGTAACCAACCGACATCCACGGCAATGTGGTATTCGACCATACATGCGATTTGTCATTTGGGTGACGAATAAATGGAGCTGCAGTTCCCGGAATCTCAAGATTCATAGGCTCATTCAGCTTCATTTCGTATAATTTATTTACAAATGCTGCCTGGTCGTGTCCGTATGCTTTTACAATTGCCCGTGAAATGCCGATATTGGAAGAACCGTAAATGGCTTGTGCCACCGTAATTTTATGAAAACCACCATGATTCGCATTATGATCAGTCATAGTCCGGTTTCCATAATTATACATTCCGTTATATGTATTAATGGTATCGCTGATTTTTACTTTTCCTTCGTCCAAACCCGCCATGAGTGAAGCAACTTTAAAGGTGGAACCGGGTTCAACCATATCGGCGACTGATCCGTTTCTGTTTTCGGTATATGATCCGTCACCATTTCGTTGCATATTTACAATGGCTTTTACATCACCACTTTGTACTTCCATTAAAATGGCATAACCCACCGCCGCGTCAAATTCTTTAACGCCATCCAGCAATGCTCTTTCGGCAATATCCTGCAAATCAATATCAATAGTGGTGGTGATATCCATGCCGTCAATTGGTTCAACCTGAACGGTTTCCATATAACTGTTTGCTACTTTCTGACGTGTTGAAACGCCCGGAGTTCCCAGTAATTCTTTATTGAAACTTAATTCTATTCCGTTTTTTCCACCTTTTGATTCGTCGGCATAAATATCGCCAATAGTACGTGTTGCCAGCGAACCAAACGGTTTTACACGACGGAAAAGTTCTTTGGTTATCAGACCGCTTTTATTGCGACCAAGCTTGAATAAGGGAAATGTCTTCAGTGTTTTAAGATGAGCGTAGGAAATGCGTTTCGGATACAGTTGAAATTCACCTTTGCCACTGTTATAAGCATTTGAAATCATTGACTTGTACTGGTAAGCAGTTTTGTCACGGAAGAAAGCTGATAAATAAATTGCTACTGAATCGATGTTTTTCTTGAATAAGATGCCATTTTTTTCGTGCAAAGCCGGTACACGCAAATCCATATAAATGTAATAAGTAGGGATGGAACTTGCCATTAACCGTCCATCGCAGGCGTAAATATTGCCTCGGTTCGGTTTAACTACAATGTCTGTTTTTTTGCTCAGCGCTGCCAAAGCCATCCATTTATCCTTTTCAACAAATTGAATAACAATGATTTTGTAAAGTACAAGCAAAAAGGAAGCGCATACAATGACGTATACAATTCCAAAGCGAAGTACAATATTTTTTCGTTTGTCAGGCATTATTTTTTTGTGAGTGTATCTGTTATTACAATAGGTGGAGTTACAGTTTGTTGTAAATTCAAACCGCTGGCATTTACTAAACTAAGTACATTCGATTCCCGGCTTATCTGCATCAGTTCGGCCGAAATGGTGAGCGACTCATACTTCACATCCTGAATTTTCTTTTTCATCTCAATTTCTTTAGCCAGTTGAGTTTCGCAATAAAAGCGGTTATCAACATACAGAAATGTCAGTGCGGCAATCATGATTAATAAACCGTATTGTTTGCGTAAAAAATTCTTGGTAAGAATATTTCCGTTCAGAATATCTCTGAACGTGCTCGATTTAATGTCGGAGAAATCTTCACTTCCACGAATTCCATCTATTATTTTCTTAAACCAACTCATTTTTTTGTAAACAGTTATTAATAAAATACATCAATACATTTGAAAATCTCTTTATCACCAATTAACCAATTACCAATTAACCAATCAACCAACCTTCAATTCTGCAATTCTCAATTTTGCACTACGGGCTCGCGGATTGCGAGCAATTTCTTCGTTTCCGGCAATAATTACTTTGTTGTTCACAGCTTTAAGCGGTGATAAAATATTTCCATAGAAATCCTTTTCAAGATTGCCTTCAAAATTTCCGCTACGAATAAAATTCTTTACCAACCGGTCTTCAAGCGAATGATAAGTAAGTACTACCAGCCGTCCGTTTGGATTTAACACTTCAAGGCTTTGGTCAAGCAATGATTTCAGTACATCCATTTCCTTATTTACCTCAATGCGTAGTGCCTGAAAAACCCGTGCCATATCTTTTTTCTCTTTTTCCCTTCCGAAAAAAGGTTTCAAAACTTCAATAAAAGGAAAAATCCTGTTGAAAGGCTCTTTCGTTCTGGCGTTTACAATGGTTCTGGCAATCTTGCGTGAATTATGTAATTCTCCATACAGATAAAATACATCGGCCAGCTTTTCTTCGGAATATGTATTCAACAAAACTGCTGCTGTCAGAGGCGATTTGGTGTTCATGCGCATATCCAGTGCACCGTCAAAGCGAAACGAGAAACCGCGTTCGGCTTCATCAAAATGATGGGAAGAAACGCCTAAATCGGCTAAAATTCCATCCACTTTGTCGATATTATGATACCGTAGAAAATTTTTTAGATATTTGAAGTTGCTTTTTACAAAAACGAAACGCTCGTCTGAAATGATATTTTTCACTGCATCCTCATCCTGATCAAAACCAAGCAATCTGCCTTTGGTGCCCAAACGGGCTAAAATCTCTTTTGAATGGCCGCCGCCACCGAAAGTCACATCCACATAAATTCCATCGGGCTTGATATTTAGACCTTCAATGGTTTCATTCAACAATGCGGGAGTATGATATATTGAGCCCCCAGCCCCTAAAGGGGAGTCATTAGTTTTTGTATTTATTTTGATCCGCTCAACTTTTTTCATTCTCAATTCACTTATTTTTATTCCCCTTTAGGGGTTAGGGGTCTCATCATTCTTTCTTTCAACATAGCAGCGAAATCAGCCGAAGGCATTTTCACCTGTTCGTAGCGTGTTTTGCTCCATACAGCGAAACGATCGAGCATACCCACAAACAATACTTCGGAATTATCTATCCCAATGGTCTGAAGATTCTTTTTTGAAATCAACACACGGCCTTGTGAATCGATATCAAGCCATTCCGCATCAGAAACAAACTGCATCAATAAAAATTGGTCGGCGGGATTCCATTCATCCAAGATTGATTTAAAATCTTCCACTTTTTTGTTCCAAACATGCTCGGGGTAGAGAATCATACAATCATTTTCAGCGTCTTTTCGCATGATGATGCGTTCCCGCTCGCTGTCCGGCAGTAGTTTTCGGTACGATGATGGAATAAAAATTCTTCCTTTCACATCGGCCTTTGCTTCGTATTTTCCTATAAATGTTGACATATTTACTCAAGCCTGATTTTTCAACGGTAAAAGTATAGAATTAATTTCAAATTCCCCACATTTCCCCACAAATATTTTATCAACAATTTATAACCATTATTTTGTTGGTTTAGAGTGGCTTTTCAACAAGTTATAAACAGATAGTTTTGGTTAAACATTAATATTAAATATTTAATAAATAAATACTTATAAATTATATATCAGAAAATTACTATTTTGACATGAAAGTGGGGAAGGTTTTATTAATAATGCTAAATTTGTAATAAAATTTCAATTTTAGTAAAATAAGAAAGAAATAAAATCAGTTTTGTTCCTGCGGAGCTATACTTGAATAATGGATTATAGGAATTACAATATTTTTATGCCTATAATGCTTTTAATGATAGCATTGTAAAAAAAACAAATGATATAATCTCAGGCGATGTTTATAAGTTTCATTACGATGAAATAGTTGTCCTTTTTCAGATATTTAATCCTTTTTCGTACATTTGCACTTTACAGAAAATAAATAGAAATGAGTCAAGAAGAAGTTATAAAAATTGATGTTGAAAAAGTACTGAAAAACAAAGCTCCAAAAACAAAAGTTCCAAAATTTATAATCAACATTTTACGTCGCATTATTCACGAAAAAGATTTTAATCAGTTATTCCAAAAAAATGCCGGTGTCAAAAACCTGGACTTTATTGAAAAGAGTCTTAAAATGTTTGACATCACCACAAGCATTACCGGAAAAGAAAACCTGCCACCAGTGGGCGGTAAATATATTTTTGCAAGCAATCATCCACTTGGCGGACTCGATGGCATGACAATCGGTTTAATTATTGGAAGGGAATATGCCGGGAAAGTGAAGCTTTTCACGAACGATTTACTTATGTACGTTGTACCTTTGAATGAACTGTTTATTCCGGTCAATAAGGTTGGAAATCAGGCTAAAGCGCACGCTGAAACTCTTCAGGATTTCTTTGATTCGGATGATCATCTGATTACATTTCCGGCGGGAATGTGTTCACGCATGAAGAAAGGGAAAATTGTTGATTTGGAGTGGAAAAAAAACTTTATAAGCAAGTCAATTCAATACAAGCGAGATATTGTTCCGATTTATTTCGAAGGACGAAATTCATCTTTCTTTTATAACCTGGCGAATATTCGCAAAATGCTAGGAATAAAACTCAATATCGAAATGCTTTTTCTGGCCGATGAAATGTTTAAACAAAAAGGAAAACATTTTACAATAAAAATTGGCAAACCTATTCCGTGGCAAACTTTCAACAAATCAAAGAGTCTGAACTATTGGGCTCAATGGGTGAAAGAAATTGTATACAAAATAGGTCTTACATAATTTGCTTTTAAATCTGATTCGCTTAAAATTGTGCATTTATTGATAAGCCATGAGTAAAGAAAACGTTATCCGGATTGATATAGCCAAGGTGCTGAAGCAAAAGGCTCCAAAAACGAAAGTTCCAAAATTTGTAGTCAATTATCTGCGGAGAATTGCTCACGAAGAAGAATTTAACCGGTTTTTCAGTCAAAATCCCAATCTGAAAAATCTCGATTTCATTGAAGCCGCTTTTAAGTACCTCGAAGTGGAAACCGTAATTGAAGGAATTGAAAATCTTCCACCCAAAGGAGGTCGTTATATTTTTGCAAGTAATCATCCTCTGGGAGGTTTGGATGGGGTTGCAACCGGTTATCTACTCGGAAAAGAATATGAAAGTAAGGTTCGGTTTTTCTCGAATGATTTGATGATGAATCTTCACCCGATGAGGGAGATGTTTGTGCCGGTGAATAAAACCGGAGCCCAAAGCAAAGGTCATGCTGAACAAATGCAAATATTATATGAGTCTGACAATCATTTGGTAACTTATCCTGCCGGAATGTGTTCCAGGAAGGTGAATGGTAAAATTTGCGATCTGGAATGGAAAAAGAATTTTATAAGCAAAGCTGTTCAGTATGAACGAGATGTGGTTCCAATTTATTTTGAAGGGAGGAATTCAAATTTCTTCTATAATTTGGCGAATCTCCGCAAGTTTCTACATATAAAAATGAATATAGAAATGCTTTTTCTGGCCGACGAAATGTTTAAACAAAAAGGAAAAACTTTTACCATTCGGATTGGAAAGTCTATTCCGTGGCAAACATTCGATAAATCAAAATCGCAGGCCGAATGGGCCGAATGGGTTAAGAAAATTGTGTATAAAATGGCGTGATAGCAAGTTTCGGTAAGGATACTAAAAACGTCAATTTTAATACGAAAAGCTTCAGTTGAAGATATTGATTCAATTCATAAGATATTGGATATGGAACCCTTCAAATACGATGAAAATGTTCCGTATGAGCAGTCGTGGATAGAGCAACTAACAATTCACTTCAGAATATTTCCGCATTCATTAGCTCAATTATTTTGGCAACAGAGCTTTCAGTTTTAAAATTCAGATGATTTTTGTTCAGCATCTTTACGATTGACTTTCTTTCAGTTGGAAATAATTTCAGGAATGAGTTTCGCCTGATTCTGGTCATTGCCACATAGTTGTTGGTTGGCAATTTTATGTAATACAGTGATTTTGGCCCCAAGACATCGAAAGTGTAGAGTTTATCATCTCTGTATCTGTTTTCTTCACCAACTTTGGTGATTTTACGCTGAATATAGAATGATACTTTCCCTTCTACTGCCACTTCAGCAAAAATTTCAGATTGATTATTAGCAGGATTATTTATACTTATTTTTTTAAAGTGAATTGATTCGTTCTGAATATTTTTATACCAGAATTCTTTAATCTGTTGTTTGTCCTGCTTTATTTTTCGCAAACTGGAAGAATTAATCCATATAAGTTCGTCCAATAAACCATTGTATTTTATTTTGGTTTTATATATCATTTCACCACTAGAAAGCAAAATGTTACCTTCAACCCAATCTTCGTTAATATATTGATTACCATTGAATTTTTTTAAATCCGTAAAGGTTTCACCGGTAAGTTTCGGAATAAAGATTGTATCAACATCAGAAACCAATGATAAAGTATCTGTTTGCGAATGTGCTGATATACAAAACAGTATACATACAAGTAAAATAGAATGTCTCATAGATTATTTATTGTTTACTCTGATTCGCTTTTTCATACTGACTGGAGTTCCATCTTCCGAAATTCCTTCAATTCTAATAATAAACCAGGCCGCATTGTCCGAAGTGTAAAATTCGAAGTTTGCCGGTTCTAGCCTTTTAATTTCAAATTCAGGATTCCAGTAGAGCAATTGTCTGAAACAGGGCATATTTCCACTAAGAATAGAGTCCTGATTGATTTTAACGATACTTTGTCCACTTTGCAATTTATTGTTTTTGATACGGAATGAATTGGAAGCCGGTTTTGTTTTTGCAATTTCACCCGATTTAGTTGTTATTGAAATAATTCCCTGAAAGACCAAATCTCCAAATGTTCGTTCAGCATAAATGACATCAATTCTTTTAATTTTATCGGATCCAAGACCCATTATTTTATCTGTATCATCCACAAAAACACCATCTAAAAATACACCAGGACCCTGATTGTACTGATATGTAGCCATATTCATAACTTGTAAGGTGAAGTTTTCCTTGGATTTATTTACTTTTATCAGAGGAAAAAGTTCGACTATAATTTCATGGAAATCATTCAATGAAACAAAATCAGCTGGAGACACCGATGTTACAGGACAATAATATACCTGAGGGCAAATCGGTTTTTTTGATGGCAACGTTTTTTCAGTTGCAACCGGGTTTTGCGTATAAACGTTATTGATATAAACCATATCCTGACATTTGGCAATAAACTCTTTTGCTTTATCATTCATCTGGAAATGGGTTGTTTTCACGAAATTATCATGGAGAGCAAATTCATCATCTACTTGTATTTTCCAGTGTTTACCCTCAGGAACATCAAGGATTGTAAGAAATAATTCTTTGCCTGAATAATAATCGCTTAACAGCATTCGAAATAGACCAATGGAATCTGTGTAAGCATATTGTAAGTCGGGAATTGTATCGATGCACGAGAGTAAAACTGTTGCATTGGGAATAAATTTTTGAGTAGTTTCACCGATAACACGGCCACTTAATATCTTTCCTGTTTTTTCAGCCCAATAACTATTTTTCTTTAACTCGTCAGACTGAGGAGCAAGCGTTGTTTTCAATGTTTCAACCATAGATTTGTCTTCTGCTCCCAAACAGGATTCTTCAAAAACGGAAACTGACACATTGGTTCCCGGACTCATTTTGTCAACTGTAACTTTTACTTTCTGACGTAAACCGTACTCCGGCTTATCCGTTTTAATGTCTGACTCAGAATTAATTATGCGCGTTGTGTCTGTCTCTTTTGAAACAGGATTTGTAAGTTTAAAATTCAACTCTTTATCAAAACGGTTTGAAATAATAATTTCTTTATGAAAAAAATATTGATCACCCTGATTTCTCATTAAATTGGTAAATGCAACAAGTTGATATGTTCCGGAAGTCAGCGTATCAGGTAAAACAAAACTTCCATCTGCAAGACCAGCATCGACTTTAACACCAACTTTCACTAAAGAATTTGATTTGGCAGTTCTAATAACAATATATCCGACATGGCTTATTTCTGAACGTTTATTTGTTGCCGGGTTGAGCACATATAGTTTATAGAAAACGGTTTCACCTGCAATATAAGTTGTTCGGTCGGTATGTACATAAACAGCTTCCCTGTTGGAATCCTGTGAATATATACCACAGCAGGTTAATTCAACCAGTTGCAGGATAAAAAGAATGAGTATTTTTTGCGATAATTTCATAGGAGTTGTTTAATCTCTATTAATGATTCCACCAACTTGGGAATGGAATTATTGTAAATGTAGAGTCTATCGTAACTGTAGATGGATCTTTATCGAGAATTTTATATTGTTCACTTCCGGCAAACGGTATTTCGATATATTTAGATTTAGATAACCAAACCTGATTGGTGGATTTTGAAGGAATAATAATAAATGCAGATTGCGTGACCGATGAAACTTCGAATAATCCGAGAACAATTTTAGATGGATTGTTGATGCATTTCATATTTCCATACAGTTGAGAAGTAACCGGATCGAATATTTTTCCACTCGCAATCAATTGAGTATTGGCAGCTTTATAAAAATTATAGGTATCAGCATTTATTGTATATTGATTACAACGAAGATAATAATATATGACTTGTGCACTTGGTGGCATACTGTATCCATAACTGTTTATCCCGAAAGGAACGAAACCAACTGAATGATTCTTGATAATTCCATTGGGAGACAAGGATCTTTCATCAGTTATGTTTTCAGTTCCGTTCAGCGTAAAGCTATGCCAACCAAAATAAAACCAATGCCATATTGTAGCGTCAGTAACCGGGTCTTCATAAGTAAATTGAACTGTAATATTGGTTTTGAAACGACATAACGGTGAAGATCCGTTTTTTGAAGCCTGATTAAACAAGTCTACACGAATATCTGCACCGTCTACCGTATTATATCTTTTATTTATATCCATATAATTCTGCGAAGTATAATATCCCTGAATCGTGTCGAATGACTGAGGTTGCAACAGTACTTGTGAGCTCGATTCGTAAATATTTCCATCGGCTGTTTCAATGTGTAATTTATAAGAATCACCAATTGTGGCTTTAAAGCCCGAAGGAAAATTGTAATTTCCATTTGCAGCAGATAAGAGTTGATATGAAATGTTTTTACCGGTTGTAATTGTTAGTTTTGCATTTGAAACTGGCCTTGAAACAGATGTTGAATCAAAATTAAAAGGTACGGACTCAGAAAGCTTAATTGTAAAGGGTCCAGCTCCGTCCGTTATCAACCCTTCAACAATCAACATATTAGCCTCCGGATTGACATTTGGAATATAGATTTCGGTGCAACCGCAGAAAGCAACAACAAACAAAACAATCACTTTCATATTTTTTAAATACTTCATTGTTCTGAGTTTAAAATGAAAAATTATACGTTATTG
>JBBQMQ010000106.1:0-10634 GCA_038329115.1 Bacteroidales bacterium | reverse complement strand
GGCCTGTCTATAACGAGTGATAAAAACAGAAATTTCGAGTTATACTTCGCAATGACAAACTTGAATATTACAATTTTATAATCTTAAATTTAGATAATTCAGAGTCAGTTCTAAGTTCAAGAAAATAAATTCCTGATTTTAAAGAACTAATATCTATAGTTATTTCAGTATTATTGTACCGGGTTACCTGAATTATCTGTCCATTACTTGAATATAATTTCAATTGAATACTTTTATTGGTCAACCCATCCGAAACAATGGTCAGTTTATCTATTGAGGGATTTGGATAAACCCTAAATATCATACTGCTATTCAAATTATTAACGGATGTTTTGATATATGAATAAGACTTCTTGACCATACAATTACCTGCCAAAATACTGACAGAATAAGTTCCCTGTTTATCGGGTTTGCAATAAAAACTTTTAAATTCGAGGGCAGAATCCTCGAACTGCCAGCTATACTTAAAATATTGTTTAGGATTATCAACTACTAGCGCACTGTCATTTTGGATTATATTTAACTTTTCCAATGCAGGATATACTGCTTTCACTTTTCCTGTCCAGGTGGCAATGTTGTTTTTAAACTGAGCCACATAAAAGGTCGAATCTTTACCATTTAGGTTGGGATATATCGTTGAATTATAACTTATCAAGTGTGTCAGTTTAATATCTGAAAACCATCTGATATTATTTGAAGCAACAGTTAATTGGGGATAACTGTTGGAGCAGATGTAATTGATGCTATCGTATTTGGGATAATAATTGCAATTAAATACAGTATCGCAGTTACTACCCAGCGAAACCTTTATTTTGTATTTGCCAAAGTATGGAGAATACATAAAAGGAGAACTATTAGAAGGACTTGTCTCTTCATTGAAAAACCATTGATAGGTATAATTGTAATTGTCTTTCCCTTCAAATCCTGCGTTGAAATCGGTGCTAAAGAATTTCAGTTTCGAAAAATTGGCTTTAAGTATTATTATCATTATAGGATAGCTTGAAAAACCATGATCCGATTGCATTAAATAAATATAATTGCTTTCATTTAATTCAGGAGTATATGAATTGGTTTTACTTACTGTGTCATAAGCCTGTTTCTCTGAACGATAGATCATCCAATAGAGATTGCTGCCCTCTGCGGTGAGGGTTGGCATACTTTCATTTGAACATACAGTGTATAACGTTTGCCTTATTTTAGGTTGTGAAACAAAATAACGCGACAATAACGTACTACAAATACTATCTTTTATGCTGACTTGATATAAACCATTCTTAATTGGAACATATAAATTTGAATCAGCTTTTTCGATCAAATTATTCTCGTAATACCATTGGTATTTAAACTTTTTATTAAATGTAGTTAATAGCTGGCTTGGACCTGATTTTATTATACTATCCTTTAATTCCGAAAATTTAACTATCACTTTTTGCGGATAACTTGCTACGCCATTCAATGTTTGACGAACATATAAAGTCTTGTTTGCAGTTATTTTCGGGCTATATTGGTTTCCAACTAAAAGGGTGTCATTATAAGTATTGTCAGCATACCAGATCACATTTTCCCCTTTGGCGCTTAAGGTTCCTATAGGTTCTTTGTAACAAACGTATCGCAAGCTGTCCGTTTCAGGACGGTTGGGTCTTTCAAAAATATAGTCCAACGTCTTCGAACAGTTACCGGCAATTATTTTTACCGAATATTTCCCGTTTAATTTGGGTAGATAAAAGTTTGTATTCGAACCGGCTATTGCATTCCCATTGTACATCCACTGGTAGGAAAAGTTTTTATTGGGGATAACCGAAAGCGTATCTTTCTTGTAACTCACTTTTTCATTGCTCAAATCAACCTTAAAAACAATCACTTCCTTGGGCCAGCTCTCTATGTTATTAATGGTTTGCGTGACATACAGGGTGTCAGTAGTTTGAAAGTTTTTTTCAAATAATTCGCCGGTATGAACCTGAAGACTTAGAGTCGGCGTGTCATACCACTTAATATTTTGACCTGTAGCCTGTAATGATTTTACTTCAGATTCGTTACAGTCAAAAAATAATCTGTTGACAATTGGGCGATATGGCCGCAACCTTGTTTCAGAATTTGTGTTTAGTTTTGCGATGCCAACGGAGGATGGCCAATCTCCTGTTCCATCTCCAATAAAGTTTTTAATCTGAGAATAACCTACAATGTAGGCATTGCCAAAGTTATCTATTCCAATGCCATGGCCATATTCACCAGCTGATGTTTGATACAATTTGTTCCACTGTAAATTACCAATTTGGTCATATTTTTCAATATAGAAATCCATTTCAGTACCACCGAAATTGCCAAATGTTTGACCGATTAAATAAATATTATCATCTAAATCCATAACAATATCTCTAGGTGTTCCTTCACCTCCATGATAAGAGTTTATTGTTTTTGCCCATTTTATCTCTCCATTAAAATCATATTTTGCAATAAATGGACTACCATAATTTCCACCAGCTGTTTTCTTTATCACAATTCCTCCAAAATCCATTTCAGAGGTTGATACATCAGTGCTAATAAATATACCACTATTGCCTATTGTAATTTGAGGAATAGAATTTGTAGTTCCTGTTGGCGTTTTTGCCCATTTTACTGTACCATTAGATGTTATATTAACAATAAACGTTTGTTCACCCCAACGCCAATGATTCTCAATTTTTATATCATCAATCATTAATGAATCACATTCAAATGAACCTGCAATAAAAATATTTCCTAATTTATCAACAGCAATGTCATTTCCATGACATCCATTTGAATGACATCCAATAAACTGTTTTGTCCAAATTGGGTCACCATAAAAATCAAGTTTAGCCACAAATGTATTTCCTCCATTTTTACCAGTAACATATACATTATCAAACTGGTCTGTTGCTATATCATTGCCATTTCAATAAAACTTATTATTAAAATTGCAAAACCACATCTCGTTTCCAAGCGAATCATACTTAGATACAAATATTTTACCATCCTTGCTGCCTGTAAGGTATATATACTTGTCTTCATCAATCGTAACACCAATACCTTCATCATAGGTTGTTCCAGTTTCAATATGCTTTATCCATTTTACATTATGTGCCGAATCCATTCGGCATAAATAAATGTCCGAGTAGTAATCATCCTTTGTATACAAAGAGAAAGTGTCAAGTTTTAATGTTAATTGATAGTATCCTGCTACTACAACATTACCTTCATGGTCAACTGCAATATCCGTATCGCCGCTATATTGATGGTTGCCAGTTGCTTTTAATCCCCAAACCCAATCCTGAGCGATTGTTTGTGTGGTCGTAAGTACGAATAGGATAAGAAATGTAAGTAAATGTCTCATTACTATATAATTAAATTTAATATTCAATAACGACAATGTGTCGCTCTAATAGTCAATTAAAAACTTTGTCAAAAAAGCGATGACGTTTCAAGTAGCGATTAAACTTGCCGGCAACGTAGGAAGCAACTCACAATTGTGGATTGTCCCGGTGCATCGGGATCAATCCCGGTTAACCGGGCCCGAGCGGAAAGATGCCCACCGAAAACCACTGCTGCCGCACTTGACGGGTAGCTGAAGTTGACACAGTTTTTAATTTCATTTATTCGATATGATGTATTTAAAAGAATCCGTAAATAATAATCACTAAAATAATGAGAACAGTTAAATATCCGATTACAGAATTCTCAGTGTCAATATTTATCTTTTTAATAAGTCTCTTTGATTTCTTAGTTTCGTTATATTCGTCATAGTATCTGGTTTGAAATCCATGTAATAGCCATTTTATAAAAGCTCCGACATATCCAATTAAAAATAAATTCATATCTGTAATCTAAAATTTTAAACCAACTAAATTGTCATAAAGCGCGAACTAAAATTATGCATATTTCTTTATCAATCCCTCAAGGTTCTCCCAGATTTTAAACAAGATTTTAGTGTCCTTAGACGCATTTTCATATATAATTTTCCCCTCTGTCGTTAAGAAATACTTTCCCTCTCGATTAGCCACAAATTCATGTCTTGTCAACCAGGAAAAAGATGTCTGCAATTCTTTTTGAGTTGGGATAGCATGATTTATTCCGTCGGCAATCATTGAGATTCCACGAGTGTCTGTCGGTATAGTCTCTGTCGCAAGAGCTGTCGCTAAAAATATCCAAGCTATGGTTTTCTCGTCAGTCATAAAATTGTGCATAACGCCTCGCAAATACACGCAGGGCGGGAGTGAACCGATGAACTTCCTACGAGAGTTGCACTTTAATATCCTAATTTCCTGTCAACGAAGCACCCAAACCCGACTTGCGGGTATTTTGCTGTTACCAACTAGGCGTATTTGCTTATCACTTTCTACTGACTCTTGCTATTCTTTTATTATCTTTTTTATTTCAAATGTTTTACCATTTTCAAGTTTAATTAAATACACTCCTGGCACAAAATAATTTGTTTGCACGGTTGTTTTATTTATAAGTTCTCCTTTATAAACTGTCTGACCCATGACATTTAATATTTCAAAGCCTATTACCCTATTATTTCCCTCTAATTCAATTATTAATTCATTCGCAACCGGATTTGGATATGCTTTTAATCCGTTCATTGACAAATCCACTGTACCTGTTTTTATTAGGTTCCTAACGGTTATAATAACGGAAGAAGGATTAGAATCAATAGTTCCATCATTCACAATTAGCATAAATACTATGATTGAATCATTTTTTACATCAGGTGCCGTAAATGTTGGGTTTGAGGCAGAAGGTGAACTCAAACTAATCCCTGATGGGGCGATCCATTTGTAAGTAAGCGTATTTCCATCCGGATCTATGGATGCAGAGCCATCTAACGCTATGGTACTATTTTCGTTAAATGTCTGATTTTCACCAGCAATAGCTATAGGAGCTTTGTTTACATTAATAGCAAGAGAACTCTCTACTCCATCAAGGCAGTTATTGTGCCCTTTAACCTTAATGGTTCCTGAAACGGCTGATGAACTATAATTTACAGTAATAGTATTTGTAGTGCTTGTCCCAGTTGCTCCTGTTGGCAATGACCAAATATACGAAGTTGCGTTTGTAATTGCGGGAACTGTATATACCTCTGAAGTTTGCCCAGGACTTACCGTTATTGCTCCGCTGATTTTTCCAGCAACAGCTGGTATAGGATTAACAAAGATTGACAAAGTTGAAGCAGGCCCTTCGCCACAGGAATTTGTACCTTTTACTGTCAGTATTCCTGAAGTCGCACTGTTCGAATAAATAAGATAAATACTATTTGTAGTGCCATTCATAATCGTAACTCCAGTTCCAGAATAGGACCAGGTGTAATTTGTTGAATTCTGTATAACCGCGACTGAATAAATTTCTGAAGATTCTCCGCGACAAACGGTTGTAGCTCCTGTAATTGTTCCGGCAGCAACCGGCAAAGTACATGATGGCCCCGACGTTTTAAGAATTGTTCCGCCTTGACCAACAATTATTCCGTTATTAGCATCAAAAAAGTAGGTACTTGTTAACACATTTTTAGTACCCATTGGCTGTTTTACCCACGTCACACCTCCATCATTCGTCTTTAGAATATCGGGGCTTGACACGATCGTTCCGTTTAGTGAATCGGTAAAGAAAACATCACTTTTGAAATCTGTTGATCCAACTGATTGCTCAAACCATGTATTCCCGCCATCGGTTGTCCTAACAATATTATAATGGTCAGTTAGTATGATCCCATTATTTGAATCAATAAAATAAACCTTAACTAATCCGTGGGTAATATTGTTTGGTTGAAGTGTCCAAGTTGATCCGCCATCTGTTGTTCTAAGAATTAAGCCATAATAATATTGGCCTCCATTCATTGGCAATTGACCAACAGCAAATCCATTGTTTTTGTCAGTAAAAAACACACTTTCCAATCGGTCATATCCTTCACAAGCCTGGCGTTCCCACTTTTCCCCTCCGTCTGTCGTCCTCAAAATAAGTGCAACACCCTCTGTTCCATCCCATTCACTACCTACAATAGTTCCATGCTTTGCATCAGTAAAAAAAATACTATTAAAATTGTATGTTTTATCGGCTGGTTGAGGCGATTGCGAAGTCCATGTTTTTCCTCCATTTGAGGATCTGAAAATGAACTTTGAACCAACAGCGATCCAGTTATTGGCATCTATATGTTCGATATCCTCCAGATCTGCCGGTGTCCCACTTAATTGGCTTGTCCAGGTATTGCCACCATCCATAGTACTTATGATTGTCCCTTGTGAACCGACTATAATTCCATTGTTGGAATCCGCAAAGCTCACATCTTTTAAATACTTGCCTGTAACTCCACTTGACTTTTCAGTCCAGGTTTTTCCACCATTTGTGGTCTTTAATATGATTGATGATTGAGCTTCAAATTTAGTACCACCAACAGCAATTCCATTGTTCAAATCGCTGAAACTTACACTTATGAAATCATTCATTATTGATGTTTGTGAAGTCCAGCTTACCCCTCCATTTGAAGTTTGTAAAATTACCCCTCCAGCACCTACCACTATGCCTGTATTTTTGTCTATTAACGAGACCCCGTATAAGGGGATTGGTGTTCCACTTAATTGTTCAGTCCAAGTGCTCCCTCCGTTAACAGTTCGTAAAATTTTCCCTCCATGACCTACAACCAGACCATTATTGGAGTCAGAAAAGGAAGTACACATAAGAATATTGGTAGTTCCACTTGATTGTGATATCCAGGTTGCTCCACCATTGTTTGTTCTCAAAACAGTGCCACCATCACCTACTGCCGTTCCGTTATTTGAGTCAGAAAATGAAACTCCATACAAAGTGTATGTTGTTCCGCTGGTTTGTTTAGTCCAGTTAGCGCCACCATTTGTTGTCCTCAAAATTGTGCCATATGCACCAACCACAGTACCTGTGTTTTTGTCAGTAAAAGCTACACCGTATAAATAATTAGATGTTCCACTTGTTTGTTTGGTCCAAGTTTTACCACCGTTTGTAGTCCTTAAAATAAGTGATGAAGAGTTACCATTCCAATCAGCCCATCCACCAACGACTGTTCCATTTTCATTATCTGAAAATGAGACACACATGAGGTCATTTGTTGTTCCACTGGTTTGCGTAATCCAGGTTGTTCCTCCATCATTTGTATTTAGAATTGTACCATGTTCACCAACACTCCAGCCATCGGTTGAAGAGATAAACTTTACATTAAACAGCCTATTGCCTTGTGGAAGTGGATTTTGCCAAGTCCACTTTGCTTCAAAAGGATCTGTTATTGCTGTTGTGCCTGACGTTGTGACTTGGCCTGTTAATGATGGAGTTAGGTAACAATTGGATGTTAGCGAATATTCGTAAATGTCAAAACTATAAGTCGTTCCTGATAACAAGAATGAAATGTTTACTGAAGTATCTGAACCGTTATAAACTACATAATTTCCATTTCCGATTTGAGTACCTGAACCAAAATTGGCATTTGCCAGATAAGAAATACCATTTTCAGGCAGTTGATAAACTGCATTATCTTTTCTTGCCACAACTATAACTGAATTTCCTGTGCCTCTATTCCATCCTATTGTTATTGAATTATCTGTAATTGAAGCTGAAGTTAGATTAGTTGCTTGGACTGTTGGAGGAAGGCATGTGTTAGATTGGTTTCTGTAACTTGCTACTAAAGACTTAGTTTCTCGAATAGTTCTAGCGTTATCAGCTTCTACGGTGTCTCCTATAGGAATACCTTGGTACTGAATGTTTGGATTAGAGAAAAAAGGAACCATTGTAGCATTAATTCCATCTGAAAAATAAGATCCGCTTTCGTAATTCATTATACTACAATATCTTTCACCTGAAGGTCCATTCCAACGCCAACCAGAAGAATATGAGTATAATCCTGGCCCCGGTTCTACATTTTGTAACTTGTTGTGCGAGCAACCCAAATTGTGTGCTATTTCATGAATCGTAGTATATGTCCAGCTTACTTGCTGCACTCTTGAAATAGAAAATGCATAAGATGGTAACCCCAAAGTTGAATTTAATATCCAACTTCTGCCACCAGAAAAATCGATATCCTCCAGTAAAACAACAAGATCTGCGCCATATTTATCTCTCAATTGATGAACATTGTCCATTAACCCATCCATAGTATTTGTTAGATTAAATAGGTCTTCAATAGAATTAAGTTCAGTGTAATTAACTTGTGATGAATAAACAAGCTTCAGTGTTGTTGCGGTTTTACTGTTATCTAGAGCTAATTGAGCTTTAGCCATTAGTAAATTGATAGTATTGTTTATATCCGTTTCATTAGTCTTCGACCATGAGGCTGCTGCTGGAGTATAAACAATCATAAGAGTTATCGTGTCACCAGAATTAGGATCATTTTCTATAGGAGCATTTTTTAAAAGATTATCACCAATGATTGTGGTATTTTTAGAAGGAATTTGATTTAACAAATTTTTTGGATCATTATCTTTTAACTTAAAATTAAATCCATCGTTTGTTTGAGGATTAACTGGTGGAGAGCCCTCCAATGCTTTTTGTTTTGATTTGTCAATTTGTAGCAAAAACAATTTATTAATTACTTGATCATACTTTGACAGATATAATTCATTCTTTTCGGGTACTTCAATTGTCATAAAACTTTTTGCTTTGTAAGTTGAAATAAGACAATAACCGAAATTATAATCAACCAATCGAGCACGGACAACTGATGTGCCATTTGCATCTGTTTCGATTTTGTCGATGTATGCTTTGTACTGTATATTATCAAATAGATCTAGATGAATTGTATCGTTTACATGAATTGATTTAATATCTTGAATGATAGGATTTAGAACCAACTCGCGGCTTTTTAAAGCATTCTGGAACTTTGGTGCAGAGGAGTTGTCTGAAATTGATAAACTTTTCAAACTTTCTGATTTCGAACCATTTAGGTTAAATGATTTGTTTTGTGCTTTGCTCGAATAAATTACAAAAAACACGAATAAAATAGCTAGTGTGAAATTTTTCATAAATATTATTGTTAGATTATATGCAAATTTTTCTTTAACTTTAGAATAGTCTTGACACATTTGCCAGGCAAAAGCTTTATTAATTATCTTTTAAAATCCTTTGTATTTTCATTTCTAAACTAATTTTGATGTCATTGAAAGGTGGCGGTGTCCCTTTTACGCTTGTTGGTAACGTAGGAAGCTACACGCAGGGGCGGATTGCGGGCGATTTCCTATCAAGCCGATAAGCCGACCGAGCGGAAAGATGCACACCGAAAACCACTACTGCCGAACTTGCGGGTAGCTGAAGTTGTACGCTGGCTTTTTTAATTCAAATAAGTAGTCTTCTATCTTTTTTAGGTCAAACTTTTTAGGTCTTTTAAACTCTTCAACTTGTCCTGTTTCGAAGTTTACTATTAGCCATAAATCTCCCGTTAAAAATTTAAGACCAAATCTCTGATTGTCAAGCCACCCAAACTCTTTAAACATTCTGCGCCAAGATAAATTGTCCTCTCCAGTTTCTAAAAGTTTGCAAAGCTTTACAGTGTCGTTTTTTATTTCCTTAAACACAATGTAAAATGTCAATAAATTTTCTCTCAACTCCATCTTTATTTGTCCTGACAATTGCTTGGTTTTGTTTATTCTGTCGTCTGTCAGATATTCAAATGCTCCAATTTCATTGATTGATCTTAAATAAGCATTTTCAATTACGTTCAAATCCCATTTATTTTCTGTCCCTACTTGAATGAACGCTTGATAAATGATTTTTAAGAGTTGTCTTCGCTTTTCTGATTCTTCAATTTTATTAAACGGTCTTTCTAATCTAAGTCGATACTCAAAAATACTACCGAATTTCATCGTTCTCTTGGTATCCTCAGTGTCAATAAAAACAATATTTAGTCTATGTTGAAAGAGTTTAAGTTTATTATCTAAATTCTTA
The DNA here is from genome assembly GCA_038329115.1 of Bacteroidales bacterium. Taxonomy (GTDB): domain Bacteria; phylum Bacteroidota; class Bacteroidia; order Bacteroidales; family Paludibacteraceae; genus Paludibacter. The sequence continues at coordinate 722 of JBBQMQ010000106.1, read as the reverse complement.
AGAAATGTCCAAATTACTTCTTTGTAAAAGGGTAAATGATTTTCTGTCTTTAGACTTTCTGGTCGAAAATATATCTCAGTGTATGGATTAATGATATTCATAATGCTTATGTGTCATTTTTTAAGCTTGCGTACAACTATTGAATTGCGGAAAGTTTATAGTACTTTTCAAAGGATTCATTGCTTCGAAACCTTGATTCTTCCATTCATTTAGTTTTATCTTTCAAACCTTAAATGTAAGGGTTATGTTTATAAAACAAAACATTTCAAGGTTTATTTTTCAATCTTTTTGGGAGATAAATTACTTTGTACCAAATTGTCGGGCGGACTGATGATTTTTCGCTCTGCCTGAGGTGTGTAGGGGTGTAAATCAAGATCCTTTCCATGAAATTACCATTCACCCAATCGGTTTCGATTCGGGGAAGCATTGTTTTTTGATTGTTCTGAGGGGTTTTTTGAATTGTGCTTAAAGTTCGTCGGTCATTTCAACTCATTTCATTAATAATAACAAGACATCAGAAAATAATGTCAAGACATTACAAAATTCACAACAAAACATTTCAAGGATCATGTCAAGACATTTCAAGGATCACATCAAGACATTTCGGATGGCTGCTGCGCAGTAAACGGATTGCTGCTACGCAGTAAACTGATCGCTGCTACGCAGTAAACTTTTCTTTGTTGGCTAGTAAAACGATCGTTGCTGCGCAGTAAAGTTTTGGA